>CAVIBA010000087.1:0-7961 GCA_963640785.1 Bulleidia sp. | reverse complement strand
GTTCTACTGTGAGAACACGCCGGAAGCTCTGGCATTTAAGAAATTCCTCGGTGAAGCCCTTTCTCTGGATGAGGACAAGCTGAATGCAATCTTCATTGACATTCTCTATGGCACACGCTGTAAGAATGCGGACTTTTCAAGCATTATAAACCGACTGCACGAGTTGGGATTGGACTTTTCCTGTGAAGCGGATATCCACAATTTTGCGGAGACATATCAGCAGTTCCATAACCATACCCGAATGCAGTGCAACCGTGGCTACACACCGGACGAGCTGTTTCATATGCATCCGCCCGCAGAGCGAATGCCCCAATCTATCTCTCTTGGTCCGAACATTCGCAAGGCGATAGCGGACGGGACGATGGATGTAAACGAACTTCGGAAAAGCATTCTGACAATGGAGATGCCCAGCGAGGAACTGCGTTTCAATCTTCTTAAAGAGCTTGCCGATGCGGAGGCAGCGGTCACGAAAACCAAACAGAAGAAAGTAGGCAGAAATGATCCCTGTCCTTGCGGTAGTGGTAAGAAATACAAGAGGTGTTGCGGACGATGATCCGGCTAAAGCAAGTCATTCAGGCAATGGATGAAGCCGGCGATGCCTATACTTTGTATCTGGACACTCAAACTAGAAAAACTGTCTATCTTCCTGATTATTCCGTAACTGGGGAGACGGATGAAGCCCTTGCAATGGAGATTGAGAACAACCACGGACGCTATATCCGCTTTCCTGATAAATACGAAATTCACGAGTACAGCATTATGGAGCAGTTTGTCGAGAGTCTGTCACCCGGCAAGGCGCAGGAGGAATTAGCCTACGCCATTCGTGGTAAGGGTGCATTCCGCAGATTCAAAAGTTCTCTGCGTTATTTTGGACTGGAACAGCGATGGTATGACTTCAAAGCGGAGGTGTTTCGTGAAAAAGCAGTTCGTTGGTGCAGAAATAACGATGTTGTGTTTACAGATGAAGAGTAATGAAGATGGACGATATTATTTATGAGAGAGATTACATAATACGAAAAAGTGACACTGCAACGGAGCGGAGCAGTCAGATATTTTACCAAGCTATAAACGGAGGTTTTTAAAAAACTATAAATCGGATGGACAAGATTTCAAAAATTATTGTCCCGAAGGATAAAGAGAACTACGAGTACCTTCCGGAACGTGTGATGTGTAGTCCCAGCCGTCAGGAAGACTAAGCATCTTAGAGAGCAAACCAACAGTCCCTCTTTGCTTTTCTTGTTCAGTTCAAAAGATTTCTCGGATGGCAGATACCGTAACCGCGGGGGACAAGCCCGAGGCTCATCCTGCGTAAGCCAAACGGCAAGCCGACACATATCCGCATGAGGAAGTGGTCACACACTCCATCAGTCATATAGCTCGGTTTGAGGAAAGCGGGAAGGCAAGTCGCCAGCCCGCTTGGCAGCACAATCTGAAGAATACTTTGACAGCCCTCATTGATCCTCCTTCTGCCGGAAGTATGCCGTAGCACCCTCCGGCTTAATTGATTACCGGATAAAATGAATTTATAGGTTCATTTCGTCAACAATCGCGGAGGGCTTTGCGGTCATTTCTACCCACGCGGGGGCAAAGCCGCTTTTGATGGCAGTTCCGGCCGACCGGATGTTTGCCCACGCCGTACAATAAAACGGCACCTTGCCATGTTTTATTATTTCTTTGGCGAGCGTGCTTGTCAGCGCGGAGGCGATGCCTTGCCGCCGGTATTTCGGCAGAACGTCCACACCGATCTGCCACATGTCGCTGCAATCGGCGGAACAGGCGGCGAGCCCGACCAGGGTGTCCCCGTCGTATGCGCCGACGCCGAGTACGTCAAGTTGCTTGCGGTTCTTGCAAAGCGCGTTGCTCCACTCAGACACATACAGCCCGGCGAAGTCTGCCTGCTCCAGTATGCGTGTTTCATAGACGCAGGGGAGGGACGGTATTTTGTTTATGTCCGGCAGATAGTACTCCGCCATAAAACAGATTTTGTGCCCCAGAGTGCAGAGGCGTTCGTTCAGCCAGTGCAGATTTGGCGTTTCAAAGCAATGGTAAAATTCAAACTTTTCCGTGTACTCGGTTACAAACTCCATTACTTCGGGGATCGAGGCGGCCACCACGTTGTTTCCGTAGGAAATAAGGTTGCAGGTGATGGGCTCCTTCAGATATTTGCGGGCGTTCTTGCCTAACTTTATGGGCAAGACAACATTGCCGCCTGCCAAGAAATCTTCCCGGCGGCAGCCCATGTCCTCAGCGGACTGCCGCATGGCTATGTCCATAATTTCGCGATCTGTCATAGGTTTCTCTCCGTGCTGTGTCAGGCGGCGACCCGGGTTCCCGGATCGCCGCCCTTTTGTCAGTTATTCAACGTGCGCGAAGGTCGTACCCAGACACTCGTCAAAGCCGAGCGCCTGATACATTTTCTCGTCGCACGGCGCGCAGCATACGGTGAGGCTCGATATGCCCCTGTCCCGGCACCATGACTGCGCCGCTTCCGCCAGCTTCCGTGCTATGCCTCGGCCGCGGAAGGCCGGTTCGATGTAAAAATCCTCGTATACGCCCGTGTCCGAGCAGGAGAAGGTGGAGTAGCACTTAGCGACGCTGCACATGCCGACAGCCCTCTCGCCCTGCTTTGCCACAAAGAAGGTGATCCTGCCTTGCCCGATGGCGCGCTGAAGCTGCCTCTGCTTTTCCTCGGTCAGCGGTTCCTCGCCTATGGCGCGCTTGAAGCCGTCCTCCAGCTCCAAAAGCTGCCGGTCGGCGGGGTCGCGCAGGACTTCCACGGTGAAGGGAGTTTCGTTGTTTTCCGTGAGCGCCTCACGGACGGTGATTTGGTTTTTCATTTTGTTTCCTCCAAAAATATATTCGGAGGGTTAGGAAGCGTGAACCCTCCATACACGACTCATTTTCATAAAAAATCACCCTTTCTGTTTTGTACTTTACGTGTATTGTACCACACATGCCCGCACTTTTCAATAGCCTACCGGATATTTGTCATATCAAGACGTTCGGCACATATTACTTGACACAAGCGACGATTCGTATTATAATCATTACGCAAGCCGCCCAGGGGGCGGCATAGTTCAGGAGGATTACAAAATGATACCTACACCGGCGGAAGCGTTTGAATTACTTAAGGAATATAACAAGGGCGATTTTCACCTGAATCACGGAAGGACGGTCGGCGGTGTCATGCGATGGTTCGCGTCAGAGTTGGGATACGGCGACGAGGTGGACTTCTGGGAGGCCGTGGGTATACTTCACGACCTTGATTTCGAGCAATACCCGGAAAAGCACTGCATAAAGGAGCAGGAGATACTGCGCGAGAAGGGAATCGACGAGCGGCTTATCCATGCCGTCGCAAGTCACGGATATATGCTGACCGTCGACATCAGACCCGAGCACGAGATGGAAAAGGTGCTTTACGCGGTGGACGAGCTCACCGGGCTTATCGGCGCAGTCGCGCTCATGCGGCCGTCGAAGAGCGTTTCGGAACTGGAGCTCAAATCGGTTAAGAAAAAATATAAAAATGCGAACTTCGCCGCGGGCTGCTCCCGCGAGGTGATAGAGCGCGGCGCGGATATGTTAGGCTGGACGCTGGACGATCTGATCTCCAAGACCATTCTGGCAATGAGAAGCTGTGAAGAGGACGTAGGACTATGAAGAAGGCATTGATAGCAATGAGCGGCGGCGTGGATTCCTCGCTGGCGGCAAAGCTGATGATCGACAGCGGATTTGAATGCATCGGCTGCACCATTAGGTTGTTTCGCAACGAGGAGGTCGGCATCGAGCACACGCGCACCTGCTGCTCGCTCAACGACGTGGAGGACGCCCGAAGCGTCGCTTATCAGCTCGGTATGCGCTTTTATGTGTTCAATTTTTCGATGGCGTTTCAGGACGCGGTCATCCGCAAGTTCGTCGAGAGCTATGAGAAGGGCATGACGCCCAATCCCTGCATCGACTGCAACCGCTATATGAAGTTCGGCAAGCTGTTCGAACGGGCGGACATTCTCGGCTGCGATTACGTCGTCACCGGGCATTATGCAAGGATTGAGGAGCAGGGTGGCAGATTTGTCCTGAAAAAGGCGCTCGACGAGACCAAGGATCAGAGCTATGTGCTGTACTCCCTGACGCAGGAGCAGCTTGCCCGCACAAAATTCCCGCTCGGAGATATGCGGAAAACCGAGGTTCGCGCCATAGCGGAGCAGAACGGATTTGTCAATGCCGACAAGCCGGACAGCCAGGACATCTGCTTCGTTCCGGACGGCGATTACGCGAGCGTCATTGAATTGCAGACCGGGCGCAGACTGCCGACCGGGAATTTTGTCGACATGGACGGCCATGTGCTCGGAGAACACAAGGGGATAATTCACTATACGATAGGGCAGAGAAAAGGGCTCGGGATTTCGGGCTCCGAGCCGCTTTATGTGTGCAGAATCTGCCCGCAGAACAACACCGTGGTGCTTGGCAAAAACGAGGATTTGTTCACTAAAGATGCCGACGTCGCCGACTTCAACTGGATCAGCGGCAGGCGCCCCGAGCACGAGTTCCGCTGCAAGGCAAAGATACGTTACCGCCAGGTCGAGCAGTGGGCGACCGTTACGCCGCGCGGCGAGGATGCCGTGCATATCGTTTTTGACAACGCTCAGCGAGCCGTAACGCCCGGTCAGGCGGCGGTGCTTTACGACGGCGACGTCGTGCTCGGCGGCGGCACTATCTGCTTTTGTCGTTGTCGGCTGTGATTGCCGTTCTCGCTTGCGTCACTTTGCTGACGAACACGTAGTCCGCCGGCCGACGCTCAGGTTGAATGAAAGAAATCCCATGCCGCGTCAGACGGAAATCCGCTTGACATCCGGCGCGCCCTCGTGTATAATGAGGGCAGCAGTCATATTTTGACTTCGAAAACTGTGAAGCGGGAGTACAACAATGGCTATGGAATTTTACCGTGAGCTGCCCGAGGGCTACCGTGTCGACAAGGTGGTTGACGCAAAAAACAAAAAGCTCGGCGTCATCATGAATCTGGCCGCGCTGGCGCTGACGGTGGCGGTGTATGTCGTGACCGACCTCATCTCGAGCGGGCGGATAACGCTGTCGCGGGCGTTTGACTTTTCCTACGAGGGCGACGGCTTTTGGGACATATATTTTCACACGACGCTGCTGCCGCTGATAATTTTTCTGGCGTCTATGGCGGCGTACCTCGTGCTGCACGAGCTCACCCACGGCGCGGCGTACAAAATACTCACGCGCGAGAAGCTGACGTTCGGCGTGACGTGGAGCGCGGCGTACTGCGGCGTTCCGCAGCTGTATGTCGGTAAAAAGGCGGCGCTTATCGCGCTGCTCTCACCGTTTGTGCTGTTTAACGTCGTGTTCATAGTCGCCATCGCGATTGCGGGCGAGACGGCGGTGGGAACGCTGTTTCGGGTGCTGTTTGCCATGCATTTCGGCGGCTGCGTGGGCGATCTTTATGACACGCTGCTGCTGCTTTTCCGCTACCCGCACGGCTGTCTTATCAACGACGACGGCCCGAAGCAGGTATTTTACGCCCGCGACGATGAAGGCGGGCGGAAGTAAACTTTTCGACCGGAAAATGATAATTTGGAGGACGACACAATGAACGAAGAAGAGAAAATCATGGCAGGCTTACTGTTTTGCCCGGCGGACCCCGCGCTCAAGGCGATAAAGCTCAGAGCGCACAAGCTGAATGTCGACTACAACGCGACATACGAGGACGAGACCGGGCGCCGGAGCGAAATTCTGGCGCAGCTGATAGGCTCGCTCGGCGAGGGCAGCTTTATTCAGGGGCCGATTGCCTTTCATTACGGCTCTCATACGCACATCGGCAAGCGCTTTTTCGGCAACTTCAACCTGACAATACAGGACGACGCCGAGGTTATCATAGGCGATGACTGCAATTTCGGACCGAACGTCACAATCGTTACGCCGCTGCATCCCATGCTTGCTGACGAGCGCAACGGGCTTGTGACAGCCGACGGCAACGTCCGGCGGCTGTGCTACGCGCGCCCGGTGCACATAGGGAACAGCTGCTGGTTTGGCGCGGGCGTGACGGTCTGCCCGGGCGTTACAATCGGGGACAACTGCGTCATAGGCGCGGGCAGCGTGGTTACGCACGACATCCCCGACAACAGCTTTGCGGCGGGCGTACCCTGCCGCGTTGTACGCGAGATTACACAGGCGGAGAGCGTCAGGAATCGTCCCGAGCTGTGGCCGTGACGGCGAGGTTATCTGCGACAAAAAAGGCTTATCTCAGGCAGGATGCCTGAGATAAGCCCTGATTTTTTATTATCAGTCTTTGAAGCCCTCGATGGTGGCGATGTTTTTCTGAATCGTCTTCTCAGAGACTCTTGCGGCCTGCTTGAAGGAGGAGGCAAGGCTCGGCATGTTGTTCTTGAAGGCGTAGCAGATGGAGTCGTAAAGACTGCCGATGTTCCACATGTAGGCAAGCTCGAACATTGCGGTGTCCATGATGATGTCGATGGACGCGGAGGACTCTTCGTCTACCGCCAGCTTTGACTTGAGGTTGACCTCATAGTACGCAGGCGTCAAAACGTACATGGACTCGCAGGACAGAACCTCGATAATGGTAGCGGCGCGGTCAACATCCTTGACGGAAATCGGAATGGCTATGCAGTTGGAGCCGTACGTGGTGACGGGGCTCACATAGCTCTCCTGCTCGGCCGTGTACTTGGGCAGCGGGACGATGCCGAAGTCAAAAGCCATGGAGCGGAGCAGCGGCACGTCGGCAAGCTGGGCAGGGTAGAACAGGACGAGGCCGTCCTTGAACTGCGGGATTGCATCAGTATAGGTGTTGGAATAGTGGCGGCAGTAGGGGCCGTTCAGCATGGTGATAACGTCGCCGAGAATGGTCAGGCTGCGCTCGCTGTTGCCGATGAAGACGGGAACGTCGTCGGCGTTTTTCTCGAACAGAGACGATCCGGCGGAGTTGAAGAAGGCAAGCGCGTTGAACTGCTCGGAGACCATGCCCCAGCGGTCGGTCATGCTCATCTCGCCGTCGCCGTCGAGGTCGGACGTCGCGATGGTGGCGCACTGCTGCATTATATCAAGCGTCCAGGTGCCGTTTGCCATGTGCTCGTAAAGGTTGCCGCCGACGTGATCGGCGATGGCCAACTGGTTGAACAGCGTCTTGTTGAACAGGGTGCAGCGGGTGGCGTCGTTATCCATGGTGAGCAGGTCGCCGGTCACAAGATAGAGGCGCTTGGCCATGGAAAAGGCCTCGCGGCTGTTCTGGTCATAGTAGGGCTGGTCGAGGTTCATCACTTCGACGTTGTTCAGGTTTCTCAGATAGCCCTGAAGTATGAGCGAGGTGATATGATCCTTGATTCTGAAGCAGAACATGTCGTACTCGTCGACGCCGGACTGAATCTTGATTTTTGCGTCTTCCGGAGGATTCTTAGAGCCGACCTCTTCAACTCTGAATCCGTACTGCTCCTCCATCGCCGTGTTGCGCGCGTAGACGGCGTCGGCAATGGTGTCGCCGCTGATTCCGGCGGAGTAGATGTCGCGGGAGTACCATGTCTCAGAATATGTGCCTCTTGTGAGAACTCTGAAAATGTGGCCCCCGTAGTTTGTGGCGTCGGGCACGTCGGGGGTGATGCGCGCCGAGGTGGTCTCGCCGGGCGTGGTCTCGTCGCCGCCGGTCGGGTCTTCAGGTTTCTGGGAGACGGTGGTCGTACCGCTCGAGCTGTCCGGATCATTATCCTGCACGTTGCTGCAGCTGATGGCTCCGGCTGCAAGCATTACAACGACAAGAATAAGCGACAATAATCTCGTTACTTTTTTCATACAACTGGCTCCTTATTTTATTATACAAAAACATTATAACGTATTTTCTTCACAAAGTCAACACATTCGGCAAAAAAGTTGTTTTGCGTTATGTAGTGTTACAATAGATGTGAGACTGAAAAATAAAAAAGATATAGAAAAAGTGA
>CAVIBA010000086.1:0-8116 GCA_963640785.1 Bulleidia sp. | reverse complement strand
AACACTTTGGGGCGACTCTTTTGAATTTGATTATGCCTTCGGCATAATCAAATTTTTTCTTTCTCTGCTCGCGGCAGAAAAGTACACTTCTCCACCGTCGGTGGACTCCACGGCGTGCGCCCGCCAAGGTAAAAGAACTTATTCATGCAAAAAAGCGGCCCTCGCAGGCTTCCACCTGCGAGAACCGCAAAATCAATTCAATTAATCAGCACACGGACATATGCAATACGTCCACCCCCGCAGGGGCTCCGTTACTGCTCTATCTCCTCCATCACATACGCCTCGAGGACGTCCCCGATCTTGAGGTCGCTGAAGCGCTCGAGGCCGATGCCGCACTCGTAGCCCGCCGCAACCTCGCGGACGTCGTCCTTGAAGCGGCGCAGCGAGGAAATCTTGTCCTCGAAGACAACTACTCCCGCGCGTACAACGCGGATAAGCGACGCGCGCGTGACCTTGCCGTCCTGCACGTAGGAGCCTGCAATGGTTCCGACGTTCGGCACGTGAATGGTCTGGCGCACCTCGGCGTGGCCGAGCAGATTCTCGCGGTACTTGGGCGCGAGCATGCCCTTCATGGCGGCCGTTATCTCCTCTATGCAGCTGTAAATGACGCGATAGGTGCGTATCTCGACGCTCTGACGCTCCGCGCTGTCGAGCGCGCTCTTGTCAGGACGCACGTTGAAGCCGACGATGATGGCGTTGGACGCGGCGGCGAACATAACGTCGCCCTCCGTGATACCGCCAGCCGCGGCGTGAATGACCTTGACCTTGACCTCCTCGTTGGAGATCTTCTCGAGCGAGGCCTTGACCGCCTCGGCCGAGCCGCCGACGTCTGCCTTGACGATAATGTTGAGCACCTTGACGCCCTCCGAAATCTGCGCGAACAGATCGTTGAGGTTGGCGCGGGCGTTGGCCTTGAAGACCTCCTCCTTGGCCTTGTCGCGGCGCTGATCGGCCAGCGTGCGGGCCATCTTCTCGTCCTCGACGGCGTTGAACTCGTCGCCCGAGGTCGGAACCTCGGCAAGACCCGTGATCTCAACCGGCACCGACGGCGTCGCCGCCTTGACGGTGCGGCCGTTGTAGTCCGTCATAGCGCGGACACGACCGACTGCCGTGCCTGCAATGACCACGTCGCCCGCGCGCAGCGTGCCGTTCTGAACCAGCACCGTCGCGACCGGGCCGCGACCCTTGTCCAGCTTCGCCTCGATGACGATACCCTTGGCGCGGCGGTTGGGGTTGGCCTTGAGCTCCTTGACCTCGGCCACGAGCAGAACGCTCTCGAGCAGGTCGTCAATGCCCTGCCCTGTCAGCGCCGAAACGGGAACGCAGATGACGTCGCCGCCCCATGCCTCGGGAACCAGCTCGTACTTTGTCAGCTCCTGCATGACGTGGTCGGGATTTGCCGACGGCTTATCCATCTTGTTGATGGCGACGATGATGTCGACGCCCGCCGCCTTGGCGTGGTTGATGGCCTCGACCGTCTGCGGCATGATGCCGTCGTCGGCGGCGACGACCAGAATGGCTATATCGGTAGCCTGCGCACCGCGGGCACGCATGGCCGTGAACGCCTCGTGGCCGGGGGTGTCGAGGAAGGTGATGTCCTTGCCCTTGACCTTGACGCGGTAAGCGCCGATGTGCTGTGTGATACCGCCCGCCTCGCCGGAGGTCACGTTGGTGTGACGGATGGCGTCGAGCAGCGAGGTCTTGCCGTGGTCGACGTGCCCCATGACGCAGACGACAGGCGCGCGCTCGACCAGCGACGCCTCGTCGTCGGCCTGCTCGTCGAACAGCCGCTCCTCGATTGTGACCGTGACTTCGCGCGTCACCTCGGCGCCGAGCTCGTCGGCGATGAGGTAGGCGGTGTCAAAGTCGACAAACTCGTTGACCGTGACCATCATGCCCATGAGCATGAGGCGCTTGACCACCTCGCCCGCCGTCACCTTGAGGCGCGACGCCAGCTCGCCGACGCTGATTTCGTCGGGAATGGACACCTTGACGGGCTGTTTCTTTATAATTACCTGCTTCTTCTGTCCGAAGCGGCCGCGGTTCTGGTTCTGGCGGGAGGACTGCTGATCCGTGCTCTTTTTCTTGACCCTCTCGCTTCCGCCGCGCATGTCGCGGATGGACTCGGGAACGATGTTATCCAGCTTTTCGTCGTATTTCGAGAGGTCGACCGTCGTGCCGCGCGTGTCGACGACACGGGGGCCGGTGCCCTCTTTCTTGGGTCCCTGACCGCGCACAATGGGCTGCGCCTGGAAGGTGTCGCGGGGCTGACCCTGACGCTCGGGGCGCTTGCTGCCCTGACCTGATCTCTGTCCCTGGCCGCCCTGTCCGCCGTAGGGTCTGTCGGACTGACGGTCTGACTGGCCGGACGGACGATCCTGTCTGCCGTCCGGACGGCCGCCCTGAGCGCCTGCGGGACGCTGACCGCCCTGTGAGGGCTGGCGCTGACCCTGCGCGCCGGCGGGACGCTGACCCTGACCGTAGGGACGGTCGGAGCGCTGTCCGTTCTGATTGTTGTTCGGTCCGGACTGTCCGGATTGTCCGTCTCTGCGCTGCTGACCCTGCTGAGCGGTCTGGCCGGGACGGTTATTGCCGCCTGACTGACGGTTGTCGGGACGACGGTTGTCTGAGCGGTTGTCGCCGCGTGCATCATTGCGTGCATCATTGCGTGCGGCGTTCTGGTTGTCGCGGTTGTCGGGACGGCTGTCCTGACGCGGCGCGCGGGGCGCGTCGGCCTTTGCGGCCTTGTATGCTGCGGCCTTCTCGGCAGCTGCTTTTTCGGCTGCTGCTTTTTCGGCGGCTGCTTTCTCAGCGGCTGCCTTGTCCGCTGCTGCCTTGTCGGCTGCGGCCTTTTCGGCGGCTGCTTTCTCGGCGGCGGCCTTCTCGGCAGCGGCCTTCTCGGCAGCGGCCTTTTCGGTATCGGCTTTGGGAGGGCGTGTGGTGGAAGGTATATATGTTATACCGTCAATGTAGTCCTCGATATTGGTTATCTGGTTGGCCTTGGTGAGCTCGTTGAAAATATAGTTGAACTCCTCCGCCTCCAGATTTCTCTGAGTCTTGATCTCAACCCCCTTCTCGGCGAGAAAATCGTTGAGATCCTTGCCCTTCATGCCAAGATCCTTTGCCAATTGATTTACTTTGAACTGCGGTGTAATTGCCATATAACCCTCCATAATCATGTCTTGCGACGCCCTCAGCAGACGGCGTCCAGCTTTTTTTCCACTGCCCGGCAGAGATTTCCGTCAGTTATCCCCACGGCGGCCAGCTCACGGTCGCGACCGAGCGCCCTTGCGAGCGTCGCGGCGTCGACCGGAATGGTTCTGTGTCTTGTTTTATAGTATGTGCATTTGTCTGTCAGCTTTTTGTGCGTGTTCGCCGACGTGCCCATAGCCTCGAGCACCAGCAGCGGCGCGCGGCCGGGTTCGGCGCGCAGCGCCTCGCACACGCGGTCGGTACCCGTGACGAGCGCGCCCGCTTTGGCGCACAGTCCGAGCATGCCGAGCAGCGCGGAGATGCTCCGCTCGCGCGCGGCGTCTGTGACTGCGGCGTTGTTTGAGACGTTGTTATTTATGTCACTCATTTTGCGTCACCTGACTGCGGCTTGTTTGATGCCGCGCACTGCGTTTCACGCTGTATTCCACGCTCCAGCTCGTCGTACAGCTCGTCGCTGATTTTGCAGTCGAGGCTATGCTCGATGCGGCGTGACTTGCGGGCGCGGGCGAAGCAGCGGACGTCGGGGCAGATATACGCCCCGCGCCCCGACGCGCGACCGTTGAAGTCCAGCGACACGCTGCCGTCCGGCGCGCGGACGACGCGGATAAGCTCGCGTTTGGGGCGGCGGGCGTTGCAGCCGAGGCACTGCCGCTCGGGTATTTTCTTTATTCTGACCGGCTGTTCCATGGCTCTGCGCTCCTTTGCGGTTTTGTAACAAAACGTTACGATTTAATATCGATCTTGATGCCTGTAAGTCTTGCGGCGAGGCGGGCGTTCTGACCCTCCTTGCCGATGGCCAGCGACAGCTGATCCGCGTCGACGAGGACGCGGCAGGCGCGCTCGGCAATCATTTCGACGCTGTTGACCGTTGCGGGAGCGAGCGCCGCTGCGACGTACTCCTCGGGCACCTCGCTGTACTTGACGATGTCAATTTTCTCGCCGCGCAGCTCATCGACTATGCTTGCGATACGCATACCGTGCGAGCCTATGCAGGCGCCGACGGGGTCGACGTCGGGCTCGCGGGACATAACGGCGATTTTCGTTCTCGAGCCGGCCTCGCGCGCGACGCCCTTGACCACGACGATACCGTCCGCAATCTCGGGAATCTCGAGCTCGAACATACGGCGCACCAGCCCCGGATGAATACGCGAGAGCGTGACCAGCGGGCCGCGGGACTCCTTATTGACCTCGGAGATGAACACCTTGATCTTGTCGCCGACGGCGAAGGTCTCGCCGGGAATCTGCTCGCTCTTGAGCAGGACTGCGTAGCTTGTGCCGGTCTCGAGCACTATGTTTCCGGTGGTATTATCGACCTTGCTGACGGTGGCGGTGATGATTTCCTCGCGTTTGCTCTCGTAGGCCTCCTGCATTACGCGGCGTTCACCCTCGCGGATGCCCTGAATAATGACGCTCTTGGCAGCGCCCGCCGACAGACGGCGGAAGTTTTTAGGCTTGACCTCGGTCTCGACGACCTTTCCGACGGCATATCTCTTGCTGATAGCGCGGGCATCCTCAAGTGAAATTTCGGTTTCGGGGTCGGTGACCTCCTCGACGACATCCTTCTGCTGGTAGACCCTGACGTCTTCCTTCTCCGGGTCGATGACGACGCGGACCTTGGTGTTTGCACCGTATTCCTTTTTGTAGGCGGAGACGAGGGCGGCTTCAATTTTCTCGAGCAGATACTCTCTCGGGATACCCTTTTCCTTCTCGAGCAGGGCCAATGCCGCAAAAAACTCCTTGTTCATGGCGGATCAAATTCCTTTCACTGGTTATTATCCTGATGTTTTGATTATCCTGATTTAATTATCGAAATCAAAGACGATGTGCATTTTCGAGACAGCCGTGCGCGGTATGCGACGGCCGCCGACGGTAACGCTTCCGGCGTCATAGCTCTCAAGCGGGCCCGTAACGGACTTGTGCCCCGACTCATCGGGTGCGAACAGTCTGACCTCGACCTTCTCTCCCATACAGGCGTCGAAGTGGAAGTCATATTTGAGCTCGCGCTCGGCTCCGGGCGAGCTGACCTCGAGGTAATAGGAGACGTCGATGGGGTCGGCCTCGTCGAGCAGCGGATCTATCGCGCGGTGGAAGGCCTCGCAGTCGTCGATATTGATACCCTCGGGCTTATCGAGCGTAACGCGCAGCACTCTGCGTGCGCCCTCGCGGACGAATTCGACGTCCCAGACAGTATAGCCCATTCTCTCTGCGACGGGTGCGATAAGCTCGCGGACTGTCGCGGTAACGTTCTTATGGTTTGCCACAGACTTCTCCTTTCAGAAATTAAGAGTGGGTCGCACGACCCACTCTCAATCGTAATCTTCTTAATACGCATACAGTATATCACACCTCGCGCCGGATTGCAATAGTTTTTTGAGATTTTCTGCAATTTTGATAAAATTTATTGAAAGATCGGGATCAGTGTGTTAAAATAGGGGAGTGGGTGAGGCGTATTGCATATGCCTGTATGCTGAAAAGTTAGTTTTGTGCCCCGAGGGCTCTCGCCGTGGAGAATTCCGACGTGTTTTAAGTGTACTTTTCTGCCGCGAGCCCCCGCCAAGGCCAAAGAACTTACTCAATAAAAAAATTTTTAATAAAATAAAGAGGTATCCCCATGTCAACAGTAACTATCATCGGCTCCGGCATGATGGGCTCGGCGCTGGCGTTCCCGGCGCGGGAAAACGGCCACACCGTCCGCCTTGTCGGTACCCCGCTCGACCGCGAAATCATCGACGCCTGCCGCGCTACGGGTCGGCACCCTAAGTTCAACACCGACTTCCCCGCCGGCGTCGAGTACTATCAGATCGGGCAGCTCGAGGAAGCGCTCCGCGGCGCTGATATGGTCATCGGCGGCGTCTCCAGCTTCGGCGTCGACTGGTTCTCCGATTACGTCCTGCCCCGCCTCGACCAGAACGTCCCGCTGCTCACCGTCACCAAAGGGCTCTGGGATCTGCCCGACGGCCGTCTCATCACCTACCCCGACCTCTGGCAGAAAAAGCTCGACGAGTTGGGCAGTCGCCTGTCGCTCAACGCCATCGGCGGCCCCTGCACAAGCTACGAGCTCGTCGCGCACGACCAGACCGAGGTCGCATTCTGCGGCCGCGACATGGCGACGCTGCGCCGTCTGAAGGAAATCATGGCGACCGACTATTACCACATCAGCCTCTCGACCGACGTCACCGGCATCGAGTCCGCCGTCGCGCTCAAAAACGGCTACGCGCTCGGCATCGCGCTGACCATCGGCCTCAATCAGCGCCGTTTCGGCCTCGACAGCGAGCTGCACTTCAACTCGCAGGCAGCAGTGTTCGGTCAGGCGGTGCGCGAGATGGCAAAGCTGCTCGAGTACCAGGGCGCGGGCACGCTCAACAACCTCTGCGTCGGCGCGGGCGACCTTTACGTCACCGTCTACGGCGGCCGGACGCGGCTGGTCGGAATCCTGCTCGGCCGCGGGCTTGACATCGACGAGGCGCGTGCCGAGCTCAACGGCGTGACGCTCGAATCTCTCGTCGTGGCGGTGCGCGTGGCGCGTGCAATCCGGGCGGCGGCCGCCGCGGGACGTCTGTCCCTCGACGACTTCCCGCTGCTGACGCACGTCGACAGCATACTGTCCGACAAGGCCGCGGTCAACCTTCCGTGGGAGAAATTCACGTTTGAGGATCAGAAATAAGGAGCGGACATGTGGAACGTTAAGCTGTGCATGAACGCAGGCGGGCTCGGCAAGCCCGTGGACGAGTCGGTTTCCATGCTCGCGGCGGCGGGCTTTGACGGATTTTTCGTCGGTTGGAAGCCGGGCGACAACCTCGGCGCCGTCCGGGCGGCGGCGGAGCGCGAGCATATGATGTTTCAGTCTGTGCACGCGCCCTTCACGCGTGTGAATCTGCTGTGGCAGGCGAGCGCCGGGACCGACCCCGCGGTGCGCGAGGTGCTCGACGAGCAGCTGCGCTGTCTGTGCGAGACGGCGGAGGTGGGCGTCGGCATAATGGTGACGCACACCTTCATCGGCTTCCGCGACCACACGCCGACGCTGTTCGGCGTTGAGAATTACCGTGTTCTGCTGGACACGGCGGAAAAGTTGGGGGTGCGCGTTGCGCTCGAGAACACCGAGGGTGAGGAATATCTCGACGCGCTGATGTCGTCGCTCGGCGCCCATCCGGCGCTGGGCTTCTGCTGGGACAGCGGCCACGAGATGTGCTACAACCGCGGGCGCGACCTGCTCGGGGACTACGGGCGGTACGTTATCTGCACGCATCTGAACGACAATCTGGGCATTCACGATTTCGGCGGCGAGATAACCTATCTTGACGACCTGCATCTGCTTCCCTTCGACGGCATCGCGGACTGGCGCTACAACATGTCGCGGCTCGCATCGACGGGCTTCGACGGCCCGCTGACCTTCGAACTCAACCGCGGCTCCAAGCGCGGTCGTTTCGACAACGAGCGCTACGCGCGTCTGACGCCCGAGGAATACGTCGCCCGCGCCTACGCGGCGGCCTGCCGGGTGGGGGTGGCATGGCTACAGGAGAAGAGGAATATGTGCTAATTGCATATGCATGTACGCTGATTAATTAAAATGTTTTTTGCGGTTCTCGCAGGGATGCCTGCGGGAGCCGCTTTTTTATAAAAAAGTTCTTTGGATTTGGCGAGCGCACGCCGTGGCCGGTCTCCGACGTGTTCGAAGTGTACTCGCCGGAACGTCGGCGGGACGTTAAGAACTGTACTTTTCTGCCGCGAGCAGAGAAAGAACAATTTGATTATGCCGAAGGCATAATCAAATTCAAAAGAGTCGCCCCAAAGTGTTGGACATCCCCCACTCCCGTCATGGATTGGTGGTGGCGTGCAGTGGCCTCATTGGCGCACGCATCCGGCATCACGCCTTTTGGTGACGCACGCCCTGTCCCCGCTCGGA
>CAVIBA010000085.1:2640-8121 GCA_963640785.1 Bulleidia sp. | reverse complement strand
GTGAAGAAAAAAACGGCCGTTTCCACCGCCCGCACAAAGAAAAGAAAAAACCGTTGACCGGTTGACTCGGTCAGGCGGCCGTGCTATAATATAAAAAAAGGCCAAAGCTCAAAAACAAGCCCGCGCCCGGTCACTGCACCGTCGATGGCGAGGATTTCTGCTGCAACGTTATGCGCTACGGGATCGCCCCGCGCGTGCCCAGCGCGCCCTCGACCACAGTCCTCCTGCACCCCGGCGAGCTGCTTACGCTCGCACCCGGCGAGACACATCGCCCCGGCGTCTACCCGGACGCGCACGAAGTGCTCAAGATCGTATTCAGGCTGTCCTGCGGCAACGCATGACGCAAAAAAACACCGCCGTCAAACGGCAGAAAGGCAACAAAATGGATCTTAACGAGAAGCTGAAAGTCATCTCCTCCTGGCAGGACGGCGGCTACTATGAGGACCGCATCGCGTCGGAGCTGCTTTATCTGTTCCGGCTGTCGCTCGTCCGCGGCGGCGCGTTTGACGACGACATCTCACGCGCCTGCGACGACGCGCTCGCGTGCCGCGAGCGCTGCAGCATTAGCCGCGAGGACGCGGAGCGCATTGAGGCATCGCTCGCGCACCTTAGCCCCGTGGCCAAGTCGCTGACCGCGCACTGCGTCTCGCACGCGCATATAGATATGAACTGGAAATGGGGGTATCAGGAGACGGTCGCGGTAGTCATCGAGACCTTCCGCACCATGCTCATGCTCATGCGCGAGTATCCCGAGTTTACGTTTGCGCAGTCGCAGGCGTCGGTCTACCGCATAGTCGAGGAGTTCGCCCCCGAAATGCTGGACGAAATCCGCGAGCGCGTACACGAGGGGCGCTGGGAGGTCAGCGCCTCGAGCTGGACGGAGTGCGACAAAAACATGCCCTCGGGCGAGTCGCTCGTCCGTCAGATACTCTACACCAAGCGCTACCTCGGTCGCCTGCTCGACCTTGACCCCGACACGCTGCGCCTTGATTTCGAGCCCGACACCTTCGGTCACAACAAAAACGTGCCCGAAATACTCGCCTCGGGCGGCGTGGACTATTATTACCACTGCCGCGGCTGCGACTACCGCTACGTCTACCGTTGGCAGGCGGAATCCGGGCGCGAGGTGCTGGTCTACCAGGATCCCAAGTGGTACATGGGTCCCGTCGACTCCAAGGGCTTTTGCGAGTACCCGCTGTTCTGCCGTGACGCCGCCGAGGGCGGAATCCCCGTTTTTCTGCGCGTTTACGGCGTGGGTGACCACGGCGGCGGCCCCAGCCGTCGCGACATCGAGCGCCTTATCGACATGTCGCGCTGGCCGCTGCTGCCAACCATCCGCTTCAGCACCTACGGCGCGTTCTTTTCCGAGCTTGAGAAGTGCCGCTCGCGCATAAAGCTCGTGACGGGCGAGCTGAATTTCGTCTTCACCGGCTGCTACACGACGCAGTCGCGCATAAAGCTGGCCAATCGCCTCGGCGAGGCGCGGCTTTACGACTCCGAGGCGCTGTCCTCCGCCGCGACGCTGCTGACCGGCGCGCCCGGCCGCGCCGACTCCTTCCGCCGCGCGTGGGAGAACGTGCTGTTCTCGCAGTTTCATGACATTCTGCCCGGCTCCGGCGTGCTCGAGACGCGCGAATACTGTCTCGGCGGCTTCCAGCGCACCATCG
Source organism: Bulleidia sp. (assembly GCA_963640785.1). Taxonomy (GTDB): domain Bacteria; phylum Bacillota; class Clostridia; order Oscillospirales; family CAG-272; genus UMGS1002. Next base: position 6,454 of record CAVIBA010000085.1, on the reverse strand, counting down.
CCTGCGCCAACGCCAACGCCAACGCTGCCATGCACACCATCGCCGAGAGCATCGACACCTCGTCCATTTCCTTCGACGACGACCGCAGCACCATATCCGAGGGCGGCGGCGTCGGATTCCGCATTGACAGCCGCTTCAGTTATCAGTTCACCAGCGCCGAGATGGGCCGCGGACGCGTCCGCGTGCTGCACGTCTTCAACACGACGCGCTACCGCCGGTGCGAGACAGCCGAGTTCACCGTCTTCGATTACAGCTACGACCTCGACAACCTTGAGATCGTCAATGCGGCGGGCGCGACTGTGCCCTTCTGCTTTCTCGAGGTCAACCGCTCCTACAACCACCACCTAATGACGCGGTTTATTATGACCGTCGACGTCCCGCCGCTCGGCTACGCAACCTACATTTTGCGTCAGCGCTCGCCCTATACCGCGGGCAAGCTGGCGCGCTTCGAGTTCCGCACCGACCCGCGTCAGGACCACATGGAGGACGTGCCGCTTGTGCTCGAGAACAGCCGCGTGCGCGCCGTCTTTGACCCGTCGACCGTGGCGCTGATCTCGTTTACCGACAAGGAGAGCGGCCGCGAGCTGATAAGCGCCCCCTCCGCCATGCTGCGCTACGCCGAGGAGAACAACCGTTACGGCAGGAGCGCCTGGCGCGTCGGCTCGCTGATGCACAGCGTGATGATAAACGAGGCGTCGAACGTCCGCCTGACCGAGGTTCGCACCGGCGGCATGGCGCGTTCGCTCAGCTACGAGATGAAATATAAGCAGTCGACCTTAGGCGTGACGGTGTCGCTGTGGGGCGAGAACGAAGTTCTCGACTTTGAGATAAACGCCGACTGGCACGAGCGCGGCACGCAGGACACATTTGTGCCGCAGCTCGCCTTCGTCCTGCCCTTCGGATATGACTGCGGGGCATACCGTGCCGACGTGCCGTTCGGCCACATCACCCGCCCGCCGCTCGCGCACGACGTCCCGGTGCTGAGCCACATGGAGGCTTTGTTTGCGGAGGATACGGGCGACGAGGAGCGCGACGGCGACACCCAAAACGTCAACGCCGACAAAATCCCCGAGCGCCGTCATCTCATGCTCGTCAGCGACACGAAATACGGCTTCACCGGCTACGGCAACGCCATCAAGGTGACGCTGCTGCGCTCCTCATTTGCGCCCGATCCGCTGCCCGAGTCGGGCAAGTTCCGGGTCAAGCTGGGGCTCACCGTCGCCTCTGACGCCGCCGACGCCGCCCGCATATCCGAGTGCTACAACCACCGCATGCCGCAGACCGTCGGTCTTGCGCACAAGGGCAGCCTGCCGCTCGACGGCTCGTTCGTAACGCTCGAGGGCGCGGGAGTCGAGCTGTCCGCCATCAAACCGGGCGAGGACGGCGGCGTGGTCGTGCGCCTCTTCAACCCCACCCCCGCCGACGTCGACGCAAGCATAGCCTTCGGTGCTTCAACCGCCGCCCCACTCAAAGCCGAGCTTGTCGACTCCAACGAGCACCCGCTCGCCCCGCTCCCCGTAACCGGCAACGCCGTCAGCGTCCGCTGCCCCGCGTTCGGCGTGGTCGCAGTGAGTGTGAAGTGAGGCTCCGGATAAGGCCAAGCTGTAACCGCAAATTAAGGCTTCTACGCCCAATATGCAAAAGCATCTCCCCGCGCAAAGCGCGGGGAGATGCTTTTTATTGAAGGCTCCACCGCGCCATTCGGGCGTTGCGGGGTGGTGCCTTACGTTAGGCCGAATGCTTTGAGTCCCGACATAAACACCAGCAGAATAATCAGAAATGCGAAATTAAAGGCCGAGAAGCGGAGGATGTAGTAACCGGCGCGGCCGGGGTTGTGCTTCATGTACTCGCGGAAGGAAATCAGGCTCGCCAGCGACGCGATGAGCGTCCCGACGCCGCCGATGTTGACGCCGACCAGCAGCTCGCGGTAGTTCTGCGTGAACTCCGACAGTAAAATTGCCGAGGGCACGTTGCTGATGCACTGGCAGCACAGCGCGCTGACGACAAGCGTATTCTTGGCCAGCAGCCCCTCAAAAAAGCTGCGCACGACCTCGATCCGTGCCATGTTTCCCGAGAAAATGAAGAAAAACACGAACGTCAGAAGCAGCGGATAGTCGACCGCGAGCAGCGCGCGGCGGTCGGCAAACAGCAGCACGACCGGAATTATGATAAGTCCGATCCAGTACGGTATGCCGCGGAAGACGATGACAATAGCCAGCGCGAACAGCACAAGATAAAGTATCGTCCGCCCGACCGGCAGGCTGACGCGCTCGTCGTCCAGCTCCAGCGGCTCGGGCTTGACAAACACCAGGCAGCACACCGTGATAAGCAGCACCGACAGCGCAAACGGCGGTGCCATTATGGCGACGAACTCGCCGTTTGGTATCTCGAATTTTGAGTAGAGATAGAGGTTCTGCGGGTTGCCGAAGGGTGTCAGCATGCCGCCGAGGTTGGCGGCGATGTTCTGCATAATGAAGGTAAACGCCATGTACTTCTGCTTGCCCGTGGTGGTGAGCACCAGGTAGCCGAGCGGCAGGAAGGTCAACAGCGCCATGTCGTTGGCTATGAGCATGGAGCCTATGAAGGTTATGTAAACCAGCGACAGTATGCACATGCGCGCGTTTTTGAAGAGGTAGACTATCTTGCGCGCGAGCATATAGAAAAACCGGATATTTTTGAGCGCGCAGACGACCGCCAGCACGCAGAAAAGGCAGGTCAGCGTCTTGTAGTCGAAGTAGCCGAGGTACTGCTCGTCGACGCCGACTATCGCCGATGTAACCGCCGCCGCGCACAGCGCGATGAGCATAACGACGTTCTTTTTGCAGAACGCCGCCACGCGCCCGCTCGGCGTGCTTATCTTCTCACCTGAACCGTCCATGTCAGTTGCTCTCCTTATCGGACATGCGGGCTGACGTTGCATTTTTATCCACGCCCGTCATTAAAACCGCCAATGTCACGGGCAATATTTTATTACATTTGCCCCGTTTTGTCAAGCATTTTCGACATTTAAACGCGGTGATGCAGGTTGGAAAAACATTTTCATGATACACAAACGCAGATTTGATTCTCTACTTATTTAACGCTCTCCGGATGCTCCCCCGTCCCCCGTCCGCAGATATTCTGATTTTCGCCGTTGACACCGCCGCTCATATATGGTACACTATACACAGACCCATGCCCGAAGGAAGATTTTGTACAGTCACAAACAGCTTTTCAATCGACAAAAAGGAGGTTGCTCTATGAAAAAAGTTGCATTCTGTTTAGCATTCGTCCTGATGGTAAGTTTTTTGTTCACCGCGTGCCAGGGCGCGGGGGGAGGCGATGTCTACCGCGTCGCTGTCGACGTCAGCTCGCTCGGCGGCGTGAGCATCGACACCTCGAAATATGAGACGCTGGATATGTCCAGTGAGCCGGTCGAGCGTGCGCAAGCCGATCACGAGAAAACCGAGTCCCTGCTCGGCGTCAGCCGCGCGCTCGAGTATCAATACTCGGTAAGCTCCAACATTTTCGGCGACAACCTCGACTATTATTCCGACAGCGCCTCCGGCCTTCAGTTCGCCTATTCGACATCCACTGGCAAGCTCGCGCGCATTCGCGTGCCGTACGGCGAAGGACAGATTCTGCCCTACGACAAGCCCACCATGACGGCAGACGAGTACCTGCTCTGGCTGAAGAGCCTCGCGGCGCAGGTCTTCGCCGTCAGTCTTGAGGATTACAGCGTCGTCTGCCAAACGCATTACGAGGACGGTGCCGTCGAGAACGCCATAGTCCCCGCCGCGGAATCCGGCCGCGCGGTGAGTTTTTACTACGTTGA
>CAVIBA010000085.1:0-2629 GCA_963640785.1 Bulleidia sp. | reverse complement strand
CCCGACGGCAGCGTCAGAAGCCTGACGCACTCGGAGTTCCCGCCCGCAGCATCGGGCTCCACACTGTCAATCGACGAGAAAAAGCTCAGCCGAACGCTTGAGAAAACCGTCTCCGACATCTGCGGCAGCAAGAGCTACACTGTCAGGAGCACGCTGCTGCAATACTACAATGGGCGGCTGATGCTTATATGCGGAGTCGAAATCGGCGGAGACAGCAAAAGCCTGATTGTTATTGGAGTAAATCTGACCTGATTGAGGTAAATTAAGGCATCTCCGCGCAATGTCCGGGTGGCGCGCTGCGCTTCGTCTTATTACTCACTGTATTGTTTAAGAATTTTGCTTGTCGCCAACGCGTGTTGAGTGAAGATTTGAAATACTTAATGTATGTCACTCCTGTTTACTTTATCATATTATAAAATCATTATTTTTCAACTATATATATCCTCCAGCGTCAACAGTCTTACATGATCTTCTCTTGCCTGCTCGATCAAGCCGTCCGTAAAACCGCCTTTTGAGAAGATATAATATTGGTACCTCTCTCCTTTTCCGAAAACAGATGCGTATCTCTTCAGCAGCTCCAGCTCGTCTATCCCGATTTTCTCATTCTTGTATTTGCAGGAACCGATGATATATTCGTTCCCATCAATGGGCGTACCAACAATATCGATCTGAATTTCTTTCTTCGTCTTAGCATCCGTTCCCCACCATTGTCCGACATCTGAAAGCACGATGGGCAAATCGTCCGCATAGCGCAAAAGATAGTCCCGGCACATTTGCTCAAATACAAGCCCCATGTATTCGGAATAATACCGCTTGATCGCTGCGTCATAGATTTTGTCAATCCTGCCGGTTGCAATGGCTGACATATTCTTAGGCACAAACCGATACCAAAACCGAAAATAGTTATCTCCGATGCTGTATATCGTTTTCTTACCCGGCTTTTCCGTAATCGGTGTCTCCTTTTTCAGAATGCCAAGGTCAAGCAGCACTTTCAGATACTTTGAGCAAATACCGGACTCCAGTCCCACCTTTGTTGAAATCTCATTGGAGTGCGTAGCGCCTCCGGCAACTGCGGATATAATAGAATTATAGATTGCCGGCTCTCTGAGTTCCTGCTTCAAAAGATTCTCAGGCTCCTCAAAAAGATATCCGGATGTGCTGAACAAATTCTCCAAAAGCGCAGCGTCCACATCATCCTTTACATTCAGCTTGTTGATATAGTGCGGAATGCCACCGGTCACTCCGTATATAAGGGCTTGCTTTTCACAAGGAAGCTGCGGATTGAAAACCGTAATTTCACGGTATGTCAGAGCTTCAATCTTATATTGCGCTGTCCTTCTCCCATAAATGGGACTCTCATATCCGAGCACCTGATTCTCCATAAAGCTCATAGAAGAACCGCATAAAATCAGAAACAACCTTCCGTTCTGCCAACGGTGATCGATGATGTGCTGCAGACGTGAAGAAATGGATTGCTCCGCCTTCGCCAGATACGGGTACTCATCAATGACAAAAATCAGACGTTCCTCCTCCGCCATGCGGGTGATATCTGAAAGAGCGTCATCAAAGCTTTGATAGACCGGTGCGGACGTCCCGTCCTTATGATCCTTTTCATAAATCGCTCTGGACAGCGCCTCCAGATTTTCTCCGGATGTTGCATTCAGTGCGGAGAAAAAAATCGTCGGCTTATTTTTGCAAAACTCATTGATCAGTGCCGTTTTTCCGACACGTCTACGACCGTAGACGATAGCACACTCAAACTTTCCCTCGCTGTACCGTCTGTTCAAATCAGACAGTTCCTTCTCTCTGCAATAAAACATATCTTTGCTCCTCAAAAAATATACTCACGATAAACCTTATTATGAGTATATTATACACCGCTATTCTCAATTTGTCAAGTCATCTACTTATAAATGTCAAATTCAAATAAAAAAGACCTGAAGGTTGATGGAGCATCCCACCAACTTCCAAGCGTAATGGCAGTTCGTAATACGGTTGTGGGGGCAATGGTTTCTCATTGCCCTCACGGTACTTTATTTGTTTTGAATTTGTTTTTTCTGATATTGTTCGATGATTGAAGAGATGTCTGCATTCGGATACCTCTGAATAACTTTATAATCATGGGATTCAAAAATCCCGTCACATCCGCACAAGCAGGACATGGTCCGATCACTGTTCAGAACACCGTAACAGATGTCCGTCGTATTCTCCTCCAACAAATTCTGAAACCGCACGAGCATTTTTATTCTCCTTTCTCCGGACGCTGCTTTCCCATGCAATGTTCCCAGATAAAATCATCCAAGCCCTTATATCGTGGATTCCACAGATATGTACCGTAACGAAAGCCATTGGCATCCAGCAAAGCAAAAAGATTTTCAAGACCGTTCTGCACATGCTGATTCGTAGTATAGTCCATATCAAATGCCGTTTTCACTTCCTGAAGTCCATCCGCCTTAAGATCGGCAAGCGCTGCTTTGAGGTGCGTGAGTGTATTGACGCCCGGAACTGCGAGAATAGTCATTCCGGTCAGGGCATTTATTACGTCCGCCTTCATTGGTCCCTCTGTGATTATAATCACCGGTGTAATCTCCCCTGCCAGATGGGTCCAACCCTCGGCACGACATCCATC
>CAVIBA010000084.1:0-8522 GCA_963640785.1 Bulleidia sp. | reverse complement strand
TACGGTTCTTCCCCTCTGGACACCCCCAACTCCCTTGATGGATTGGTGGTGGCGGGCGCTGGCCTCATTGGCGCACGGTTCCGGCATCACGCCTTTTGGTGACGCACGCCCTGTCCCCGCTCGGACTCGCCGGAAGGGTTCTAAAGGCGTTTGTTCTAAACTTATAGGGACGTCTTTCGGGGACGACCAGTGCGTGCATGCGGATGGCAGCTTATAGGGGTGAGGCTCTGGTGCGGCAGGCTCAAAAAAGTTAGTTTTTTGCAAGAAAACGGCTTAAAACACACGCACGCCGAGCCCCGAAAGCCCCACTTTCCCGCCCGCCATCAACAAACTACTTTGCCAGCGCAAAAACGGTTTAGCAAATCCCCCGGAAAACGTACAACCGGGGACAAAACCGTACGTCCGCAAAGGCGCGGTAGAGCGATTCTGACCGAGCCGCGCCGGAACCGTGCGCCAATGAGGGTGAGAACGCTCCCTTAAGCCATCCCCACGGGAGTGGGGGAGTCCAGAGGGGGCGAACCGTAGGTTCGTCCCCTTTGGGGCGACTCTTTTGGTACTTTTCTGCTCGCGGCAGAAAAGTACAGTTAAATCACGTCCCGCCGACGTTATGGCGTGCCTTTCCAAAGGTGCAGAACTTATTCCGCATACGCGCATATGCAATAGCCCCACACCCCCTCCAGCCTCTGTGGCCGCCCTCGCCCATCGACCACGACGGCGACGCCGGGCGACGAGGGGAAGGTCAGGCGCAGGAAGCCGGGCTGGCCGGGGACGGTGACGGCGGTGCAGCGCAGGTCGGCGGGGTAGAGGCTCGCGATGGGAGCGAGCCAGCCGGTGCGCGTCAGGGGCGGAAGCGCGTCGCCGGACAGCTCGACGTCGCCGGACTTTACCGTCAGCACGCCTGCGCGGCGGCCGATCTCAAGCCCCGACATGGTCGCGGGCGACGTGAAATACAGCACAAAATCCCGCCCCGGTGCAACGTCAGACGGCGTAACGTCCGATGGCGTGACATCAGACAACGTGCCGTCCGACGGCGCGATGTCCGACGACGTAACCTCCGACACCCACAGCTCGCCGGAGACCCCGACGCCGTTCAGCTCGCCCGTGAAGCTGCACCGCAGCTCGCCGGAGACGTAGCCCGGCGTGTCGTAGCGGCTTCCGTGTCGGCCTCCGTGTCCGCCTCCGCAGCCGCTAAAAAGCAAAAAACACGCCGCGACTGCGGCAAAAATCCTCGCAAAACCCGCCCGGCGGCGGCCGTTTTCCTCTCTTCTCATGCCCTCTCCTCCCGCGCCCGGATGACATTTTTTGTCCGGTGCCGGGCGCTCGTCGCAATATTTTATGACAAAAACCCGACCCGTATGCCGCCCACCCATTGCAATCGCGCGCGATTTGTGATATACTGTTTACCGAATATATTTTGTTCTCCACAGGAGGATCTGAATATGGGTAAATTCAAGCCGAAAAATGCCCTCCGCCGCACGCTGTGCGGCCTTGCGGCGGCTGTTTTTCTTGCACTTTCGACGCTCGGCGCGGCAGCTGCCGGTCAGAGTGGGGGCGCGGGACTGTCCGGGGCGTCCGGTCTGCCCGGAGTGTCCGAGGTGTCCGACACCGCCCAGACACCCGAGGTCGTGTCGGTGAATTACAGCGGCGTCGCGTCCGTTGAGCTCGACAAAAAGGGAAAATACGTCCGCATCGAGTCTCATCTCTCAGAGCAATTTTTGACCGAACATAAAAAGGACACCGTCTACCTCTTCGCGCTGCCCTACGGCACGCAGTCGCTCGCGGGGCTGCGCCCCATCGTCAGCTTCCGCGCGACCGAGCGCTACGTCTACAAGACCGAGCTGCGCCGCGGCAGTCTGTCGGGAATTTACGACGGCTACCAGCTCGCGCTGGCGTCCGGCGACGGCTACGACCCGATAGGCACGGTCGAGTACATCCCCGACCTCACGCCCGCCGCCTCCCGCACCTACGACTACCCCGCCGTCAGCTCGCTCAAGGGGCTCGAGGTGACAAACCTCGGCGACGCGCTGTCGCTCAATCTGTCGCACGCCGTCGTCGTGGCCGACATCTCGGCGCTGCTGCTCGCGCACGGCGGAGCCGACGCCACCGATTTCGACTTCAACGGCCGCACCGTCCACGTAAGCACCTCCGCCCTCTCCGCGCTCGACGACAGCGTCCGCGCGCTGTCGGGGCAGGGAGCGCGTGTCTACCTGCGCATAATGCCGGGCGAGGCCTACGACTCGGCCGCCGGGCTGTGCTCGCTCATGTCGCGCCGCGCCGACGAGGTGGCGGGGCTGATGGGGCTGCTCGCCGACCGCTACACCGATCCCGACGCGCCGCACGGCTTCTGCGGCAGCTTTATCATAGGGCGCGACGTCAACCTGCCCGCCGCCGAGGACGGCGCGAGCATGACGCCCGCCGAGTACGTCGCCGCCTACGTGCGGCTCTGCCGCATGGCAAACGCGGCGCTGACCTCGGTGTACAGCCACGGTCAGATTTACATCGCGCCCTCGAACAACCTCTCGCTCGTGCCCGAGGGCTACGACACCGCGGCGCAGTCGCTGAACGACTTTCTCGCCGCCTTCAACAGTCAGACCCGGCGCGGCGGCGACTACCGCTGGGGCGTTGCCGCCTCGGCCTACGCTTACAGCCGCGACGACTCGAGCATCTGGGACGACGCGCTGGCGAACGGCGCGTCCTCGCAGCTCATCTCGCCCGCGAACATTCAGGTGCTGACCTCGCTCATGGTCAAGAATTTCGGCTTCAACGGCGAGCGGCGGCCGCTGATTGTCGGCGCATTCTCGGCGCCCGACACCGACACTGCCGCCGCGCAGGCGACCTCGCTCGCCTACGCCTACTACAAGGTAATGAACGTCGGCGGCATCGACGCCCTCATCTGGGGCGCGCAGACCGACAGTGCGGACGGCGTCTATGCCCGCCACGGGCTGTCGCGCGCCGACCTTTCGGGCAACATTCTCGAGCGCAAGCAGGTCTGGGAGGTCATGTCCGTCATTGACACCGACTGCGCCGGGCGGCTCGGCGCGCTGATACTCGGCATCGGCCAGGGCGGCGTTGTCGACTACATTTACGGTATTGAGTCCGAGCGTGCGCAGACCAAGGTGTTCATCACGGGCGCGGGCTCGGCGATTGACACGCACGAGGGGCTCAAGGTCTCGTCGCTTTTCGACTTTACGAGCGGCGAGCGCGGCGACTTCGAACTGTCGGGGCTGGGGTACGCGGCAAAACCGGCGCTTGTGGCGCAGGGGCAGGGCTCGGCGCTCTCGCTGACGTCCGGCGCGGCACTTGTCAACTACAAAATTCCGCGCGCCTCGCTTTCGGGGCAGCACCGGCTGCTGGTCGCGCTCGGGCAGTGTCCGGGGAGCGGACGCATGGTGCTGACGCTGTCGCAGGGCGACGGCAGGCGCTACACGGCCGAGGCTCGCGTCGAACGCGGGACGAGCGAAATTGCCTTTGAAATCAAGGCGTTCTGCTCGGGGCTTGAGAAGTCGGACGTGGTGCTCTCGCTGACGTTTTACCCCGACGGCGGGGACGGAAGCTACTCGGTGACGTCGCTGTCGGTGGCCAAGGACACGACGGCGTCGGCGGTTGTCTGGATAATCATTTTCGTGGTGGCGGTGGTGATTGCCGTCACGGTGGTGCTGCTTGTATTCACGGGCGGCTTTCACGCGATACGGCGGCGCATTTCGGCGTCGCGCCGGGCGCGCGGCGAGCGCGGAGATCACGGTGAGCGCAACGAGCGTAACGAGCGCAACGAGCGCGGGGACGGTGACAAATGAGCCCGGAGGCACGCATAACAGGCGCTGAAAAGTCCGGTGCGGCGGCACCGTTTTACGAAAAGCGCAAGACAGATTTTTTCTACCGCGACGACCGCGGCGGGCGGACACGGCTTGCCTGTGCGCCGCACCTGCACCGTCACATTGAGATAGCCTACCTCACGGCGGGCTCGGCGTGCGGCTACGCGGACGCGGCCGTCTGCGAGCTGGGGCCGGGGGATTTATTCATTTCGTTTCCGAACCAGGTACACAGGTTTGTGTCGGACGGGTCGGAAAAATACATGCTGTTCATAGTCAATCCCGACATTGTGCCCGAGTTCTGCGAGCTGCTGACGACGGCGATACCGGAGTCGAACATGATACCGGCGGCCTCAGTCCCGCCGCAGCTGCCGCACCTGATGCGGGCGATGGCGGCGTCGGCGGTCTCGCGGGGCGAGAACTACGACGTTATACTGCGGGGCGAGCTTCTGGCGTTTTTCGGCGAGCTGCTGCGCTGCATGCGTCTGGGCTCGCCGGGCGCGGGCGACACGCAGGTAATGCGGACGGTGATTGACTACTGTGCGCGCAACTACACGCGTCCGCTGTCGCTGACGCTGCTCTCGGAGGAGCTTCACATCAGCAAATACTACATTTCGCACCTATTCGGCAGTCGTCTGCGGGTGCGGTTCAACGACTACGTCAACTCGCTGCGTGTTGCGGCGGCGTGTCGTTATCTGCGGCAGAGCGAGATGAGCGTGACGGAGATCAGCGAGGCGGTTGGTTTTTCGACGCTCCGGACGTTCAACCGGGCCTTCATCCGCCACATCGGCGTCTCCCCGAGCGACTACCGCCGCAACAACTCCGCCACGGAGGGGGCGGTGTCGATGCCCTTGTAAGGGGGGCAGGGGGTGAGGCGTATTGGCATATGCCTGTATGCTAAGAGAGTTCTTTGTCCACGGGGGCACTCGCCGGAACGTCGGCGGGACGTTATGGCAACCGCCTGCCAAGGCCAAAGAACTTATTTATACAAAAAAGCGCCCCGCTGGTCGCCACCTGCGAGAACCAAAACAGCAATATAATATAACAGAGGTAAAATTATGAGAATAAAATCCCCCCTCCTGGCCCCGTCGGGCCGCGACAAAATCAACTGGGTCGCGTCCTACATGCCGGTGCTGAACGCCGTGCGGCGCGATTTCGAGCAGCGGCGACCCTTCGACGGGCTGCGGCTGGCCATGTCCATCCACCTCGAGGCCAAGACCGCTTACCTCGCCGAGACGCTCCGCGCGGGCGGCGCTGAGGTTCACATCACCGGCTGCAACCCGCTCTCGACGCAGGACGACGTCGCCGCCGCGCTGGCTGAGTCCGGCATGGACGTCAGCGCAACGCACGGCGTGGACGAGGCGCAGTACACCGCCGACCTGCGCGCGGTGCTGTCCTGTCACCCGCATCTGATAATCGACGACGGCGGCGACCTCATCTCGCTGCTGCACGGCGACTGCCGCGAATACGGCGACTGTCTGCTCGGCGGCTGCGAGGAGACGACGACGGGCGTGCACCGTCTGCTCTCGCGCGAGCGCGCGGGGCTGCTCGACTACCCCATGTTCGACGTCAACGACGCAGACTGCAAGCATCTGTTCGACAATCGCTACGGCACGGGGCAGTCGACGCTGGACGGCATTATGAACACGACGAACCTGATAATCGCGGGCAAGACAGTGGTTGTGGCCGGCTACGGCTGGTGCGGGCGCGGCTTTGCGACGCGTGCGCGCGGCATGGGCGCGGTCGTGATTGTGACCGAAATCGATCCGGTCAAGGCGATTGAAGCGGTTATGGACGGGTTCACGGTCATGACGATGGACGAAGCGGCTCCGCTCGGCGATCTTTTTGTGACGCTGACGGGCTGTCGGGACGTTATCGTCGGGCGGCACATGGAGCGCATGAAGGACGGCGCGCTGCTTGCGAACAGCGGGCATTTTGACGTTGAGATCAACAGGTCGGAGCTTGAGGCGCTGTCGGTGCGGCACGCGACGCGCAAGCCTAACATAGAGGGCTACTATCTGCCCGACGGGCGCATACTGAATCTGCTCGCGGAGGGCAGGCTTGTGAATCTGGCGGCGGGCAACGGTCATCCGGCGGAGATTATGGACATGTCCTTCGGGCTTCAGGCGCTCTGTCTCGACCACATTGCGGGGACGCTCAAGTCAGGAGTCGCACTCGGGAAGCGGGTCTACTCCGTCCCGCGCGACATCGACGCGCGCGTCGCCTCGCTCAAGCTCGCCTCCCTCGGCGTCTCCATCGACGCCCTCACCAAAGAGCAGGTCGAGTACCTTAACAAGGTGGATTGAGGGGAAAGCAAGGGGGATTCCGTGCTCTGCGGAGCACGGCCAGCGCTACGCGGCGCTGGACCCGCGCCGCCTCCCCAAAGGCGGGCGAAACTTTCACACAGGCTCCGACCCGTCCTTTTTGTGAAAGTTTTGCGGGTCCCTTGGGGCCTTTTCTCGGGGGATTTTTCAAAAGCCGCCCGAGCGGGGCTCGGGGCAAAGCCCCGAGAACAATCGGGTTTCACTCACTTCATTCCGTTTCTTATCCCCTTTTTGAAAGTTTTTGCGGGTTCTTAGGGAGCTTTTTTCAAAAAGCTCCCTAAGTGGGGTTCGGGGCAAAGCCCCGAGAGCAATCGGTTTTGGCTCACTTCATTCGTTTTTACCCTTTCATTGGAGGAATTATGATACACAAGACACAGGTAGCGGTAGTTGGCGCGGGGCACGCGGGCGTCGAGGCGGCGCTGGCGGCGGCGCGGCTGGGCGCGGACACGGTACTGTTCACGCTGTCGCTCGACAGCATTGCCAACATGCCGTGCAACCCGTCGATAGGCGGGACGGGCAAGGGTCACCTTGTCTACGAAATCGACGCGCTGGGCGGCGAAATGGGTCGCACGGCCGACCGCGTGACCCTGCAGTCACGCACGCTCAACCTCGGCAAGGGCGCGGCGGTTCATTCCAAACGCATACAGGCCGACCGTAGACTGTACTCCCACCTCATGAAGCACACGCTCGAAACGACACCCGGCGTGCGCGTCGTGCAGGCCGAAATCGTAGATATCGGCATCTCGGAGGAGGGCGAGCAGAACGGAAACGTCGGACAGAACCGGCAGCCCGCGCGGCGCGTAACGTCGCTCACAACGCGGCTCGGCGAGGTCTGGCAGTGCGACTGCGCCGTGCTGTGCACCGGAACCTACCTCTCCGGCCGCATCTTCGTCGGCGACGTCAACTACGAGTCGGGCCCCGACAGCATTTGCGCGGCGCGCGGACTGTCTGACGCGCTGCGGCGCGAGGGCATCGCGCTCATGCGCTTCAAAACGGGTACCCCGCCGCGCGTCCGTCGCGACTCCATCGACTTCTCGGTGCTCGAGGAGCAGCCCGGCGAGCTCCACCCGCTGCCATATTCGTCCGACACGCCCGAGGACGCCTTCGAGGGCGCGCCGCAAACCAGCTGTCACATCGTCTACACCACGCCCGAAACGCACCGCATAATAACGGAAAATATCCACCGCTCAGCCATGTATTCGGGTCAGATTCACGGCACGGGGCCGCGTTACTGCCCCTCGATTGAGGACAAGGTCGTGCGCTTCGCGGACAAGCCGCGGCATCAGCTTTTCGTCGAGCCCATGGGCGCGGACAACGAGGAAATGTACATTCAGGGCTTCTCGACCTCCATGCCGTCGGACGTGCAGTACCAAATGCTGCGCAGTCTGCCAGGCTTCGGGCGCGCCGAGATAATGCGCTACGCCTACGCCATCGAATACGATTGCGGCGACCCGACGCAGCTGTCGGCGTCGCTTGAGTTCAAGTCGGTGCGCGGGCTGTTCGGGGCGGGGCAGTTCAACGGAACGTCCGGCTACGAGGAGGCGGCGGCGCAGGGTCTGGTCGCGGGCATCAACGCGGCGCTGCGGGTGCGCGGCGAGCCGCCGATGGAGCTCGCGCGGTCGTCCTCCTACATCGGGACGCTGATCGACGACCTCATCACCAAGGGCACAAACGAGCCGTACCGCATGATGACGTCGCGCTCCGAATACCGGCTGATTTTGCGTCAGGACAACGCCGAGGCGCGGCTGACGCCGATCGGGCGGCGCGTCGGTCTGATTAGCGACGAGAGGTACGCGCGCTTTGAGCGTCGGCAGGCCGAAATCGAGGCCGAGAAGGCGCGGCTGGAGCGCGTGCATCTGTCTCCCGAGGCGGTCAACGGTTTTCTTGCCGCGCACGGCGAGGCGGCGGCGGCGTCAGGCGTGTCGCTGGCCGACCTCATACGCCGTCCGGCGCTCAGCTACGAGGACACGGCCGAGCTTGACCCGTCGCGCCCGCAAATTTCGCGCCGCGCGGCGCTGACGGTGGGCATTGACATCAGGTACGCGGGCTACATCCGGCGCGAGCTGGCGGAGGTCGAGCGGCACGCCAAGCTGGATGGCTACCGTCTGCCGTCCGACATTGACTACGCGGCGGTGCGAGGGCTTCGCATTGAGGCTGCACAGAAGCTGAACAGGTTCCGGCCCGAGACTATCGGCCAGGCGTCGCGCATCAGCGGCGTCAACCCGGCGGATATTTCGGTATTGTTGATATTTTTGGGGAAAAGATAGGGTCGCGGAGCGGGGGCGGACGTATTGCATATGTCCGTATGCTGAATGAAGGCTTCACCGCGCAATGCCGATGGTGCAATTGCGCAGTCAGATTTTTCGTCAGATGAAACAAAAATTCGCAG
>CAVIBA010000083.1:0-8844 GCA_963640785.1 Bulleidia sp. | reverse complement strand
GCCGCGGGCTCTTACTAATAATTATAAGCCCGCGCGAGAATAAATGTAACCCCTAAAATAATGGAAAATACGTCGCGCCGGGATTGACTTGAGGGGGCGAATATGGTATGATATATCTATCATTTACGGGAGGTGCGGTATGCGATACGACAGACTGACGGGCAGTGTTGCGCTCAATATCTGTGAGCTTTGCGGGCGTCCTGACGATGCAGAGCGCCAGCGTCTCGGCGACGCGGCAGGGCTCGCGTTGACGACCTACCGCACGCAGTATGTTCACAACAACATCACATACATGATAATCGGCTCGGCATATGTGAAGAATGACGTCATTTGTGATGTGACCCCACACGTGCCGGACGCTTCGCTGCCGTCCGCAGGGGAGGGAACGCTGCTCGCGGCGTTTCTCTGGTGCCTGCATACGGGAGCCGACACGGCGCATCTCGCGGTGCTCGGCGTGGACGTTGACGGAAACGTCTGCGGGGGCGAGGTCGTCTCACGCGGACGCGAGGCGCTGGAAAAATATTTTCTGCGCCGCCTCGATAAGGTCGCGGGTGTCGCTGCCATGCTGCGCCAGCGTGCCGAGCAGATACTGCCGTCGGCGGCGCGCGTCCGCTTCCCGTATCCGGGACTGCGGCGCGGTCAGCGGCTGATGATGGAGGAGTGCTATGACTGCATGTGCCGCGGCGAGCGGCTGTTTGTCGAGGCTCCGACGGGCATCGGCAAGACCATATCCGCGCTTTACCCCGCCGTGAAGTACCTTGGTATGGGCAAGTGCGACAAGATTTTTTATGTCACCGCCAAGAGCAGCACACAGAACGAAGCCTATAAGGCGGCGGGGGCGCTGTTCCGCGGGGGCGCTATGCTGCGCACGGTGGTACTGTCGGCCAAGGAGCAAATGTGCCTGCGACACGAGCACATGACGGCGGGCATGTGCGACTTGCGCCATTGCCGCTACGCGACGGCGTCTGCGGATACGGTGATGGCGGGGGCGAGCGAGCTGCTGTCGCTTCAGAACGGTTATGATGGCGCGATTATACGCCGCGTGGCCGAGCGATACGGCGTCTGCCCCTACGAGCTGTCGCTGACGCTCGCCGAATACTGCGAGATTGTAATTGCGGATTACAACTATATTTTCGACCCGCTGGTCTTTCTGCGCCGCTTCTTCCGTGACGCGGGGGACGACGCACGCTACATTTTGCTCATCGACGAGGCGCACAACCTCGCCGACCGCGCGCGGGAGATGTATTCCTCCGAGCTTTGTAGCGACGACGTGCGCGCGCTTCGTGCGCAGGTCGCCGACATGCTGCCCGAGCTTTGCGCTATGCTCGACGTCTTTCTCGGCGACTTTGATACGGCGCGCCGCCAGTGTGGTGAGAACTCCGAGCGCGGCGCTGACGGAGTCATGCGCGGCTTCAGCATAAGCCGTGAGCGCGACGTCAGTTTTGACGCGCACGCGGAATTTCTTTGCCGTGAGCTCGGTCGGCGACTGAACGCCGGTACGGAGCAGCCGGGATATGCCGCCATGGCGGCGCTTTATCGTCGGCTGAGGCGATATATAGTTGCGGGCGAGCTGAGCGGGGATAGGTCGATGCTGTACTGCCGGTTCGAGGGCGAGCACGTGACGCTGCGCTCGCTGTGCATCGATCCGTCCGCCGTGCTTGACGGGCGCATGAGACGCTTTTCGAGTGTGGCGCTGTTTTCGGCGACGCTGACCCCGCCCGACTACTTCAACGATCTGCTCGGCGGTGGTCGGAACGCCGTAAATCTGGCGCTGCGCTCTCCTTACGACGAAAGCAACCTCTTCCTCGGCGCTGTGACCGACGTCAGCACGCGCTTTGAGGACAGGGAAAAGTCGCTTCCGCGGACGGTCAGCTACATCGCCGCGACGGTCAGCGCGCGGCGGGGCAATTACATGGTGTATTTTCCGTCGTATGACTACATGCACCGCGCCGCTGAGCTGTTCGGCAAGCGCTTTCCGGCGGTGAGATTGCTCGAGCAGACGCGCGGCATGAGCCGCGCCGACCGCG
Organism: Bulleidia sp.; assembly: GCA_963640785.1. GTDB lineage: Bacteria > Bacillota > Clostridia > Oscillospirales > CAG-272 > UMGS1002. The sequence goes on along the minus strand of CAVIBA010000083.1, from coordinate 6,817 downwards.
ACGCGTTTCTCTCGCAATTTCGCCTTGGCGACAGGGTGATGCGGGTCGGCTTCTGCGTGCTCGGCGGCAGCTTTTCCGAGGGCGTTGACCTGCCGGGGCAGTGCCTCATCGGCGCTGTGATAGTCGGGGTGGGCATCCCTGGGCTGTCGGGCGAGCGGAACATTATGCGCGACTATTTTCAGCTGACGCGCGAGTCGGGTTACGACTATGCCTACACCTACCCCGGCATGAACAACGTGCTCCAGGCTGCCGGGCGCGTCATTCGCTCGGATACAGACCGCGGTGTGGTCGTTCTCATCGACGACCGCTACGGAACGGAGCAGTATAAGGCCATGTACCCCGAGCACTGGCAGCACATGAAGTATTTTAATCAACCAGCTTCACTAAACGCTGAGATATTGGGGTTCTGGCGTCAAGATCGGCCAAAAAATGCAGACGGCAATAAATAAAATTGCAAAAATCTATTGATTTTTTGCTGACGATGTGCTATAATACACCTCGGCGGCAAAGTTCGCCCCTTTATTACGTTTGTTTTTATGGAGGTTTATCTTGGAGTACATGTCAATGAGCGGCCAGCAGCTGGCCGCAGAGCGTGAGGCGCTGATGCATCGTTACGAGGACTACAAGCGCATGCATCTGACGCTGGATCTTTCCCGCGGAAAGCCCGGTCAGAAGCAGCTTGATATGCTCACGGGTATGTTGGACTGCATTTCAGAGGCGTCCGACTGCCGCTCCGAAACGGGCTACGATTACCGTAACTACGGCCTGCTTGACGGTGTTCCTGAGGCGAAAAAACTGTTCTCCGACCTGCTTGGAATAGACAAGGATATGATAATGGTCTGCGGCAACTCGTCGCTTAACCTGATGTACGATGAGATGGCGCGCGCCATGCTTTACGGCGTCGCGGGCGGCAACGGACCGTGGATCAAGAATAAAAAGAACCGTTTTCTCTGCCCGGTGCCGGGTTACGACCGTCACTTCGCTATCTGCGAGTCGCTCGGCATTGAGATGATAAATGTGCCCATGTCGCCGACAGGCCCGGATATGGACACGATAGAGCGGCTTGTCGAGAGCGACGACACTATACGCGGCGTCTGGTGCTGCCCGAAGTATTCCAATCCCGACGGATATACATATTCCGACGAGACGGTTGAAAGATTTGCGTCGCTGCGCCCCGCGTCTCCCGACTTCCGCATTTTCTGGGACAACGCCTACGCTGTCCATGATCTTTACGACGATGAGAGCGAGCGCGATCACCTCGCCGATATATTCGAAGCCTGCCGCCGTCACGGAACGGAGGACTCGGTGTTCTATTTTGCGTCGACCTCAAAGATTTCGTTCCCCGGCTCGGGCGTTGCGATACTCGCGGCGTCGAAGAATAACCTCGATCAGATAAAGTCCATCATGGGCGTTCAGACCATCGGCTTTGACAAGATAAATCAGATACGCCACGTGCGCTACTTCCGTACGGCGGAGAACATCCGCGAGCACATGAAGCTGCTGGCATCGGTGATACGTCCGAAGTTTGAGATTGTTCAGAAGGTGCTCGCCGAGGAGATCGGCGACACGGGAGCGGCCAGATGGATGAACCCGCGCGGAGGCTATTTTATCAGCCTCTACACCATGGACGGCTGCGCCGCACGCGCATTTAAGCTCGCCGAGCAGGCGGGCGTCAGAATGACGGCCGCGGGCGCTGCCTACCCGTACCACCGCGACGAGCACGACAGCCACATCCGTATCGCACCGACCTATCCGTCGGACGAGGAGCTGTTTATCGCGATGCACGTCTTCAGCGTGTGCGTCAGGCTCGCGGCGCTTGAAAAACTCATGGGCACATCACAAAAATGAAAATAACGCAGAGAAACAGCAATCCTTTTGTGTTCAGTGACTCAAATAAGCGCTACTACACATACGATTACTACCTCCGCCGGACGTTTGGAGACAAGGTCGCCAAGCTGCCGGTGGACGCCGGATTCACCTGCCCGAACATTGACGGGCGGTGCGGTCGCGGCGGCTGCATATACTGCTCATCAAGGGGGAGCGGCGATTTCGCCGGTTCCCCACGGTTGTCTGTAACGGAACAGCTGACCATGGGAGCCAAGCGCATGGCGTCAAAATGGGACACGGGCAAGTATATCGCTTATTTTCAGGCGCACACGAATACATACGCGCCGCTCCCGGTTCTGCGGGAGAAGTTTGAGGAGGCGCTACGTTTTCCCGGCGTCGTGGGGCTGAATATAGCGACGCGGGCGGACTGCCTTGAGCCTGATGTCGTCGACTACCTCGCGGAGCTGTCCTGTCGTACGGTGCTGACGGTGGAGCTGGGGCTCCAGTCGGCGCACGACGAGACGGCGGCGCGCATCAACCGTGGGCATACGTGGGCGCAGTTTGTCGCAGGATATGAGCGGCTGCGCCGCGCCGGAGACCGGATAAACATATGTGTCCACACGATATTGGGACTGCCCGGTGAGGACGACGATATGATGCTCGATACGGCGCGCCGCGTGGCCGCGCTGCATCCCGAGCAGGTCAAGCTGCACCTGCTTTACGTCCTTCACGGGACACAGCTCGGCGAGATGTATGCGGCGGGGGACTATGTGCCGCTCGAGCGCGAGAGATATGTCCGGCTGGTGGCCGACACGCTAGAGCTTCTGCCTCCGGATGTCGTCATCGCACGTCTGACCGGCGACGGCGCGCCCGGCGATCTGCTCGCCCCGCTCTGGAGCCGCCGCAAGGTCACGGTCATAAACGACGTCGATAAGCTGCTTTTCTCACGCGTCTCAATGCAGGGACTTCGCTGGCAGGGGGATTGACAAGGAGAGCGCATTATGGTATAATTATTAGAGGGTGCTGCACACAACGCCGACGTCCGAAGTTTCCGTAGAACGGGAGGTATTCAAATGAAAGCAAAATTCAGAATGACTCTCTCATTTTTACTCATACTGATGTGCGTCGTGGGACTTGCGGTGCCCACGGCGGCGGTCGGTGACGCCAAGTCGTTGGGACTCAAAACGCTTGACGGCGCATCGGCACACATATGTGAGGTGTCGGGGCTGCGCTTCCGCGGCAGTATCAGCCGCACGGAGTATGACAGCCTTGCGAGCCGCTCAGGCGGCGTAGAGATAGGATTGCTGATTGCTACGGCCGATGACATCGAGAAAGTCGGTAGCTTTACCGCCGATGAGCTCGCTCGCGGAGGGGCTTCCTTTACGGCGGTCGCCGCTGAGCCGGTCGCAGATGGCGGGAACTACGTTTTCGTCGCTGAGGTCGGGAACATCACGTCCTACAATTACGGCGTGCAGTACGCCGCGCGGGCGTATGTCAAGCTGCTTGGCGAGGGCACATACATTTACGCCGACGACTACACGGTGCGCTCTGTCGGCGAGGTGGCCGCGAAGGCTGTCGACGACTACGAGCTCGGCGACAAGGACGGTATGGCCTACATCCTCGTGTCCGAGTCGATGGTCAACCGTCAGGTCGCGAATGTGTATAAGAAGCAGGGCGTCGTCACGGACGGGCTGCGGCAGGTAGGCAAGATCGGAATATACGTTGAGTCGGGGACGGCTTCGGTTCAGATGTATGATGCTTACGTTTACAGCCGCTACACCGAGGAGGCGCTGAAGACGCTCGGCGGCTTCGTGACGGCGTGCATGTCGGGGTATACCGGCTATGCCGCGGATCGCAACGCCTTCCGCGACAGCATTCTGCGCCTTTACACTAAGTTTGTGGCCAATACCGACAAGTCGTATCTGACGCACTGGATGCTGGAGTCTTCGCTGACACAGGCGGAGAACAACATAGCCGCCATTCGCTGCTTTAACTACGACCCGCTGACTTACAGCGCGTACAGCGTTGTCGGCGGCACAAAGGTTCAGCTTTACTGGCGCGACCGCAGTCACAGCGGCACAACGACGGACAACACCGGCCTGCCTATCATGATAACGGTCGGCACCGAGTTTCAGATGCGTATGGAACTTGTCCGCACCTACATTGAGGCCTGCGACGGGCTGATGTACAGCCTCAGCGCGTCCGATGTTCGGAGCTTCCGTCAGAAGCTCGACGCGGATTATGCCAAGGCCAATGACGCCTTCGCCGCCTCTGCCGACGCGACGGCGCTGCTTGAGAGCGAGTACGCCGCGCGGTGTGCTTTCCTTGACGGCGGCGCGTCCGACTACCTTGCGGGCGAGCAGGGAGCCGACAGTTATTTCGGCGTTATCTGTGATTTCAATACCGCAGACCGTACCGATGTGACGCTGAAGTCGGCGGATGAGGTTGTTTCCGCGCTTGAGGCGGGGCTTGACGCTTACGCCGCAAAGCTTGGCGGTATCAACTCCGAGGCTCGCAGCAAAATGTCGGCTATCGCTACACAGTTCGGCCTTACCGTGAATTTTGACTGAAGATAAGGCTTTGCCGCCGGCGCGGTGGAGCCTTAAAATAAACATCATAACAACAAATATGAAAGGAACGACGCGCTCGGAGAGGGCACGTCAGCTGAGAAAATGAAAAAACGCTGTGTTTCATTCACCCTTGCAATGCTTCTGTTTACCGGAATGCTCGCTTCCTGCGGGACCGGAGGCGGCGGAGGCTCAGACACCACAACTCCCGGAACCTCCGCGACAGTAGGCACTACCACCGAGCCGTCGAGTGACACGTCCGCGCCCGGTACATCGGCGTCTGATACGCTCGAGTCGGACACACTGGCTCCCGACACGTCCGCAGACACCGCGGCTAAGGACACGACGTCCGGCGACACTCCCGCGACGCCTCCTCGCTCGCTACGTATTCTTGCCATCGGCAACAGCTTCTCGACCGACTGCATGCAGTACCTCTACGACATACTCAAGAGCGGCGGCGTTGAAGAGATTGTGCTCGGAAATCTGTATTACGGCGGGTGCAGTCTCGCCCAGCACCTCGATTTTGCGACCAACAACAAAAACGTCTACACATACTACAAAAACACCTCGGGCAACTGGCAGTCGACCGCGAACTACGTTCTCACCGACGCTGTCAAGGACGAAAAGTGGGATTACATCAGCTTCCAGCAGACCTCCAAGACCTGCGGTCTTGTTTCGAGCTACGGCAAGACGCTGACGAGCCTCGTTGACTTTGTCGAGAAGCTGGCTCCTGACTCAAAGTTTATCTGGAACATGACGTGGGCGTACCAGCAGGACAGCACGCACAGCTCGTTCCCGAACTACGACAAGAGCCAGCAGAAGATGTACGACATGATAATCGACTGCGTCGAGAAGTGCATAAAGCCCGAGATGCGCTTTGTCATAACCATTCCGTGCATGACGTCCATTCAGAACGCGCGCACCTCCTTCCTCGGCGATACGCTGACACGTGACGGCTACCACCTCGACTACTACATCGGCCGCTACATCGCCGGGCTTACCTGGTTCTCGGCGCTGACGGGCCTGTCTCCCGACGTTGTGAGCTATAACCCGTCGTCCGCCATGATTTCCGACGATATGCTCGCGGTTGCACGCGAGGCAGTTGCGGCGGCAATGAAGGAGCCGGAGAAGGTCACACAGTCCAAGATTACCGAGGGAAAGCGCGGCGACGGCAAGCCGGCAGTGGATCCGAGTGAGGTTCTCGTCCCGGCCGACTTCTTCGAGGCCGACAAGACTGCCACGGCGGCCTCCGGCATCGACCTGACCAAATACAAGCTCTTCGACTGGGATTACGTTGAAAACGGCTATTGGAACTGCACCAAGAACGCCTCTATCACAACTCCCGACTCAAGTGCCGGTACGTATCACCAGAACATCTGCACCAAGACCAAGTTCAGCATTGACACGCTGCCCGTCGGCACCGTGTTCGTCTGCGACGATGGCTGGCAGTACCGCCTTGAGATATACACCACCGAGAACGCAAAGTACACAGGCACGCGCCCCGGCATGAACACCTCCCGCGTGTTTGTACTGACTGAGGATTTTCTTGGTGGCTGCAAGTACGTCGCATGGAATATCTCGAGCAACCCCAAGAGCGACATTTCCGCTATCTATGCGCAGGCCGCATGTCACGTGCGCGTCTACGTCCCGGCTAACTGAGTTAGCCGATAAAAAGTATCCCGGAGTCCCGGAGAAGAACTTCTCCGGGACTCCGGGTTTTTTCTGCCTTGCGGCGGTTATGCTTTTGCGTGTCCGGTGGGCTGTCTGTCAAGCAGCGCGGCCAGTGTGCATCGAACGATGGCTCGTGACAGCGGGTCGCACAGGTCGACGTTGCAGGCGACACCGACGACGAGCGGCGGGCAGAGATGCCTGCCGTCGACCTCAAAATGAAAGCGCAGCAGCGCCCCGGCGGCGATTATGTGTTCGTTGCGTATCTGCGGTTATAGCGCAGGTCTATTTTCTTTTTGCGATCTCGGCTGAACAGCATGAGCGCGGGAAGTCGGCAGACCGTCGTGCCGCAGCCGCCCATAAGGGCGAAGGTGCCGATGCCGGGAATGCAGCTGATCAGCCGGGACAGCACCGTGAATATCATCAGGCAGGCGAGGTGGGAATATCGAGTGCAGCACGCGCACGAATGATGACGTCCGGTCGGAGCGGTGGCGGAGCAGACGTTGGCCATTTTGGTGTAGTTCATACGCCCCACGCGTTCGCGATGAACTCCCTGACGACGGTGACGGGGAAATGCTGAAGCGTCAGTGCACAGTCGCCGATCATAAAAACCTCTTTTTCTGCGAAACAATCGTGTTATTAAGGCTTCACCGCGTAATTCCGAGGGCGCAATTGCGCAGTCAGATTTTTTCGTCAGATAAAACAAAAATCCGCAGGCTGTAGCAGCGCTACAGTCAAGAATTTTTGTGAAATAT
>CAVIBA010000082.1:0-8924 GCA_963640785.1 Bulleidia sp. | reverse complement strand
TCACTTTTTCTATATCTTTTTTATTTTTCAGTCTCACATCTATTGTAACACTACAACTCTTTTATAAAAAAATCCCGAATACTATTGTCAAGGGCGCGCATTGTGTGTTATAATAATATGAAAGTGTACTATTGCAAAAATGCCGGAGGACCGGCGGGAGGGTCAGATTGATAATCGCACTTGAAGACGCAAAATATAAATTGACAGCACTGCGCGACGATGTAAAGGAGCTCGGCTCGGCGCTGCGTATCGAGGAGTTGCGCGTGAACGTCGCCGAGCTCGAAAAACAGACGCTTGACGCGGATTTCTGGAATAACCAGGAGAACTCCTCCCGCGTGCTCCAGACCATAAAGCAGACCAAGGACAAGATCGAGGGCTATGATGCCCTGCATAACCGTCTCGAGGACGCCATCGCGCTCGCCGAAATGGCAATCGAGGAGAACGACGAGAGCTCTGTCCCCGAGGTGCAGGCCGAGCTCGACGCCATCAACCGCGAGAAAGAAGCGCGCAGAATCGAAATACTCCTGTCCGGGGAGTACGACAGAAACAACGCCATTGTCTCGTTCCACCCCGGCGCGGGCGGAACCGAGGCTCAGGATTGGGCGCAGATGCTCTACCGCATGATAACACGTTGGGCGGAGCGTCATAAATACAACGTCAGGCTGACCGACTGGCTTGACGGCGAGGAGGCCGGCCTCAAGAGCGCGACCATTATGGTCGAGGGTATCAACGCCTACGGTTACCTCAAAAGCGAGCACGGCGTGCATCGCCTCGTCCGCGTCTCGCCGTTCGACTCGTCGGGACGGCGGCATACGTCGTTTGCCTCGATTGAGGTCATGCCCGAGTTCGATAAGCTGGACGACATCGTCATACGCGACGAGGATTACGATTTCATGCCCTACCACTCCAGCGGCGCGGGCGGTCAGAACGTCAACAAGGTCAGCTCGGCCGTGCGCATACTGCATAAGCCGACCGGCATTGTCGTCACCTGCCAGACCGAGCGCTCGCAGCTCCAGAACAAGGAAACCGCCATGCGTATGCTCAAGTCCAAGCTGATGGAAATCAAGATACGCGAGCGCCTCGACACCATCGACGAGGTTCGCGGCGTCAAGACCAACATCGAGTGGGGCAACCAGATACGGTCGTACGTGTTCATGCCTTACACGCTGGTCAAGGATACCCGCACAGGCTATGAGGACGGCAACATTTCCGCCGTTATGGACGGCGAAATCGACGGCTTCATCAACGCATATCTTAAGATGACAGCAAAATAATTACGTATACCAAACGGCGAAGTCTTTTGCGGCTTTGCCGTTTTTTGCGTGCGCGGGTGAAGTCATAAATAGGCGCGGCGGACATGGTCGTCACACCTTGACAAAACGGCGCTGTTGTGATATTATAAAAATGCATATATCCAAATGTACATCCGGATGTACATTCAGTCCAAAGATCACGGGGGAAAGTATGGCAAAACACATCAGGTTGCTGACCGCACTTGCGGCGGTGACGGTGCTCGTCACCAGCCTGTGCGGGTGCGGCGTGTTCAGAGACGATACCGTCTACGCGCCGGTGTCCAAAAACAATCAGTCGTCGGACGGCTTCTATTACGACCTTTACGAGAACGGCACTGCCGTTATCTCGGGGTGCGACAACGCCGCAAAGTTCATCACTGTCCCCGAGAAGATAGACGGGCACACCGTCACCGGGATAGGCGACGCCGCCTTCCGCGGGCTTGAGACCGTCTACTACATAAAAATGGGCTCGAATATCAAGACCATCGGCGCCGAGGCCTTCGCGGGGTGCGGCACAATGGTTCGCATAGACCTCGGCGGCAGCGTCCGCACCATCGGCGACGGCGCGTTCTACAACTGCGCGCTGCTCAGCGAGGTGCAGGGAATGGAGTCGGTCGAGAGTATAGGTTCGTCGGCCTTTTTCCAGTGCGGGACGCTCAGCTTTATTTCGCTGCCTGAGTCGCTGCGCTCTGTCGGCGAGCAGGCGTTCTTTGGCTGCACCTCGCTGACGACGGTCAGGCTGCCGTCCAAGGGCTGCACGCTGGGGCAGGGAGCGTTCTCCTACTGCGACTCACTTTGCCGGGTCGACCTCGGCGGCATCAGCGAAATACCCCACTGCGCATTCGAAAAATGCCCCATGCTTACTTCCGTTGTTATAAGCGACCGCGTCACGAGCATAGGCGAGAGCGCCTTCCGCGCCTGCGCCTCGCTGACCGACGTTACGGTCGGCCGCCGTGTCGCGTTTGTCGGGCCGAGCGCGTTTGAGGAAACACCCTGGCTCGATTCTTCAAAGGAGGAGTTTCTCATCGTCGGCGAGGGCGTGCTGCTCCGCTACAACGGCAGCGCGGGCAACGTCGTCGTGCCGGACAGCGTCCGCCTCGTGGCCGACGCCTTCTGCGGCAACGAAGCCGTCCGCAGCGTGACTATCGGCGGCAAGGCTGCCGCCATCGGCGACTACGCCTTCTCGGGCTGTACCGGGCTCAACCGCGTGACGGTCAGCGGCAGCGTGACGAGCCTCGGCAAGTACGCCTTCTCGCAGTGCAAGGCGCTGACCGTCATATATCTGCCAGCGACGATAGGCTCTATCTCCGCCAGCGCGTTTGCGGGGTGCCAGTCGCTCGGCAGCGTCAATTACGGCGGCAGTGCCGCGGCGTGGGACAAGATAAGCGTCGACAAGACGGGTAACAATTACCTGATTATCGCCACCGTCAACTATTCGCAGAAACCGTAAGGAGGCAGGGAAATGAAGCGTATAAAAACATACATTGTGCTGATACTGGCGCTCATGCTGGTGCTGCCCTGCCTTGCGTCCTGCTCGGGCGAGACGGCGTTTGGGCTGCCGACCCGTACGCTGACCGAGGGCGAGGAGCAGAGCTTCGGCAGCTTCCGCTACCGTCTGTACGACGACGGCAGCGTCATTATCACAGGCTACACGGGCAGCGAGGGCTCGGTCACGATTCCCGACCGTATAAACGGCGCGCGCGTCGTCGAGCTCGGCGCCGACGCCTTCAGCGAGAATACCTCGATTGTGTCGGTCAGACTCAATTCGTCGCTCGAGATGGTCGGCGACTACTGCTTCTATAACTGCACCTCGCTCGCCGGGGTAACGTTCGGCAAGCGGGTTTGGTCGGTCGGCGTGGCGGCGTTCGAGGGGACGCCCTGGCTCGTCGCGCAGACGGACGAATACGTCATCGTCGGCGACGGAGTGCTGCTCAAATACCAGGGCGAGGCACAGGAGCTGACACTCCCCGACGGCATCAAGCACACCTCCTACGCCTTCAGCATGAACGATAAGCTGGTCTCCGTCCGCCTCAATGACGGGCTGCTGACGCTCGGCACGAGCGCCTTTGCCTACTGCGTGAACCTGCGGCTGGTCGAGTTCGGGAGCCGGGTCAAGCTGATAGGCGACGGCGCGTTTGACGGCTGCGAGAACCTGCCGTCGATAGAGCTGCCGGACAGCGTCGAGGTCATCGGCAGCTATGCCTTCAACTTCTGCAACTATATCAATCAGATAAGGCTCGGCTCGCGCGTGCGCTCCATCGGCAGCTACGCCTTCCGCAACTGCCTGCGCATGAAGCTGATAAACCTGCCCGAGTCCATCGAGAGCATAGGCGAGTATTCGTTCGCCGACTGTGCCTCGCTCGGCATCGTCTTCTACGGCGGCTCGGCGGAGCAGTTTGCCAAGCTCGAGATTTCGTCGTCGAATTTTATTCTCCGGGATGTTGACAAGATATATCTCAAGTAATCCGAGGAGCTTAAACTAATGAAAAAACCTCAAAAACCGTTATGGAGACTGCCCGCGGCGGTGTCGCTTCTGTGGCTTGTGGCCGTGGCTGTCGCCATGATGGCGGCATACCGATTTACAAAATACCTGCCACTCATGCTTGGCGGACTGACCATACTTCTGCCGTCTCTTGTCTACCTTGTGCTGTTCCTCTTCAGTGGAGAGGGAAGAGCCGAGGGACGTTGCGACGGGACGGGTGCAGAGGCCGCGCACGAGACGCCGGAGATGTCCGACATGGCTGCGCCTTCCGGGGACGAAGGCGCGCCGGGCGCGCGCAAGCGCCGCCCGCTCAGACGGGTCCGCACGGCGCTGACGGCTGGCGGACGATTTTTCCGCAGCGTCGGCCGCTTTTTCGTCCGGCTTTATGAGCGCAGCAGACTCGGGGCGATAATTGCCCTCTCGGCGGTGGCCGTTATCGCGGTGCACGTCGGGTTCTGGCTCATGATGCGCCGCACAACGACGGTTTATAAGCTGAATTACGTCATCCCCGTGGCGCTGGCCGCCATGTTTGTCATGTGCATCATTTTTGAGAAGTGGTGCGCGCATGCCCGCACGGGCGCTGACGCCGCCGCGGCTCAGCTGCGCAACATACGCACCGCTCTTGCCGCCGCGCGGCTGGTGTTCGTCGTGCTGACGGTCGCCATGGTTGTCAAGCTGCTCGGCTTTTATGACCTTGTGCGCTGGGTAGGCATCGCGATTGCGGTCATGTTTGTCTATGTGACGCTGTTTATCGTGCTCTCGCTGGCCGTCCGCGGCATACGGCGCGAGCTGTTCACGTCTCCCGACCTCAGCATTCCCGTGCCCTTCACTCACGGGCGCGACCGCGAGCTCGGCGTGCTCGGCTACCTCGAGAAAAACACCGGCATCACCATGCGCTCGCTGTGGAGCATGAAGCTGGTCAAAAAAATGATACCATATACCGTCATTCTGTCGGCGCTGCTGCTCTGGCTGTGCTCGGGAGTGGTGCAGGTCGAGGCCTATCAGCGCGGGGCGATCTACCGCTTCGGGCGGCTGTGCGGGGAGACGCTCGAGCCCGGACTGCACCTCACCTTCCCCTGGCCCATCGACCGCGTGGCCATTTATGACACCGCCACCGTCAGCACGCTGACCATCGGCTACATTTCCTCCGAGGACACCGACAACACTTGGACCGGCACGCACGGCTCGAACGAGTACAAGCTGCTGCTCGGCGGCGGAAACGAGCTGGTCTCCATCAACCTGCGGCTTGAGTACCGCATTTCCGACCTCGACGCCTACCTGCGCAGCTGCTCGCGTCCCGAAAAGCTGCTCGAGGCCAAGGCGTACGAGCTTGTCACCGACCGCACCATCGTCACCAACCTCGATTCACTGCTCTCAACCGACCGCGCGGCCTTTGCCGACAGTTTCCGTCAGGAGCTCGAGGGCAAGCTCGCGGGCTACGGCACGGGGCTCGAGATCGTCAGCGTGGTGCTTGAGAGCATTCACCCGCCTATCGACATAGCGTCGGTTTATCAGGAGATAGTCGGCGCCGAGGTCAAGGCGGACAAGTACATTCTCGACGCAGAGGCCGAGGCCGCCGTCAAGATCGCCACTGCGCAGAAGAGCTACGACACCGCCGTCAACGCCGCCAAGGCCGACAGCTACACCAAGACCGCCGCTGCCAGGGCCGACGTGGCCGAGTTCATGGCGAGCGTCGCGGCCGACAAGCAGTATTCGGACTCGTACAGGTATTATAAATATCTGAAAGCAATAGGAAGCGCCTACGGAAACGCCCGCCTCGTCATCGTCGGACGGGATATTGACAGCTCAAACATTTATTTCGGAAATCTTACCGTGACCCCGTGAGGTCAGAGAGGTACGTGCTATGAACAATGAGCAAGTGAAAACAAAAGAAAAACGTCCGGTGGCGTTCACCGTGCTGAAATATACCATTGCAGCGGTGCTTATAGTAATCCTGGTTTACTTCGGCTTTACCTGCGAGGTGAGAGAGGGCAGCTGCGCCGTCATACTGCGCTTCGGCGCGGTGCGCGAGGAGATAACGGACGCGGGACTCTATTTCCGCCTGCCGTGGCCGTTTGAGACGGTGGTGTCCTACGACAACCGCCTGCAATACCTCGAGTCCAACTACCTCGAGACAACCACCAAGGACAAGCGAAACGTCATAATCCAGTCCTATGTCGTCTGGAAAATATCCGACCCCGTGCTCTATCACAACAGCGTCGGCTCGCAGGGCAAGGTCGACACCTACATAAAGGACCAGGTGTTCAGCGCGACCAACAGCGTCATGGGCGCGTACGATCTCTCGGCGCTGGTGTCGCTCGAGAAGGAGCAGATCAAGACCGAGGAGATACAGAACGAGATATACAAGCGCGTGCGCGAGAGATGCGTCGCGAACTACGGCATTGAGGTCAGCGACGTCAGCATACTGCGTCTCTCGCTGCCCGACATCAACCTTCAGAGCGTGTTTGAGCAGATGCGCGCCGACCGGCAGAAGGACATCGACACCATACTCGCCAACGCCCAGCGCGATGCCAACAAAATCACCTCGGACGCCGACGCAGAGGCGGCGCAGATAGTCGCGGAGGGCGTCACCGCCGCCGCCGAGATCAAGGCCAAGACCGAGACCGAGGTCGCGCGCATATACGCCGAGGCGCAGGCCGCCAACATCGAGCTGTATCAGTTCTTAAAGCAGCTTGACACCGTCGTAGCGTCGGTGGGCGACACGACCGTGCTTGTCGTCAAGGCGGACGAATATCCCTTCAGGGTTCTGACCGAGTACGGCAGCTACCTGACCGACGAGGGCGACGCCACTGTCGTCAACGACCTCGGCTACATTCTCACCAAGCTGAACGACACCGACCGTCAGGCACTTATCGACGCCGTTTCTGCGCTCATCGCGGCGGCGGCCGGAGAGGGCGGGAACACGAAATGAGAGAAAAAAAGAAAACCATGCTCGCGGACATCCTCGGCAGCGTGACCAAGTATTTTCTGGTGCTGGTCGGCGTTGTGGTGGTGCTTATCGCGCTGTCCGGCGTGCGTATCATCAAGACCGGCGAGGTCGCGCTGATACTGCGCTTCGGAAAGCTGGTCGGCAGCAGCTATGAGGAGTCCGTCCACGAGCCGGGGCTGCTTTTCGCCTTCCCCTACATCATAGACGAGGTCATAACCGTGCCGACGGGCAGCGTCATCGAGCAGAAGGTGACGACGCACTACACCTCGGGCAGTATGACCACGCTGCACAACAACGGCTACGTCATAACCGGCGACCAGAATATCGCCGTCATCAGCGCGTCGGTCAAGTACGTCATATCCGACCCGGTCGCCTATGCGCTCAATGTCAAGGATATAGAGCGCATAATCAACGCGTCGGTCAGCAACGCCATGATTGACGAGGCGGCCTGCGTCGGCGTCGACGATCTGCTGACGTCGGGCAAGGACGCCTACGCCACCGCCGTGCTTGAGCGCTCGCAGTCCAAGCTGAGCGCTGCCGGTACCGGCGTGACGCTGGGCAGCATCGAGCTCACCAACGTCTCCATGCCGATGGCGGTCAAGGACACCTACGACATGGTAAACTCCGCCACCGTCCAGGCGGCGACGCTGCTTGAGCAGGCCAAGCAATACCGCGAGAACCTCATCCCGAAGGCGCAGTCTGAGGCGAACGCGCTTATAGCGCAGGCCAACTCCGACTATTCCTCCGCCGTCGCCGCGGCGAACAACGACCTCGCCGAGTTCTGGGGCGTTGCCGATGAGTACGCGCAGAACCCCAACGTCGTGCGCACGCGGCTGTACAGCACCAAGGCGTCCGCGGCGCTCGCCAAGATAGGAAAGATACGCGTGGTTCAGGACGGCGAGACCAAGATAGTGTTGAGTGGGGATTGATATGGAAAACATAAACAACATGGCGGCCAACAGCCTTGAGTCGCTGTCCCGCGAAAATCTCAGCGAGCGCGGCAAGCGCCGGCTCACGAGGGAGATAGTCTGCGGCGCTGTCGCGATCTCCTGCCTTGCGGTGGGACTGCTTTGCAGCCGCATATTCCCGACAAACGTAACGCTCCCGGCGCTGCTCTATACGGTCGCCTTCCTTGTCGAGGGAATACCCGTGCTCGTGGCGGCGGTCAAGGGCATAATCACCCGAAATCTGACGAACGCCATGGAAATTCTCGTGGCGCTGGCCATTATCGCCTGCTATTTTTCGGGGCAGCTGATACTCGCCGTGCTAATCCCGCTGATACTCAATGCTGTGCACTTCCTTGAGGAGCGCAGCATTATGGGCGGGCGCGACGTCATCGAGGGTCTAAAAAAGATGCAACAGTCGACGGCCATACTGCTCGACGGAGACAACGAAACGCAGGTCGATGCGCGCACGCTTAAAATCGGGCAGATGATAGTTGTACGCCCCGGCAGCGGCATACCGATTGACGGCGAGGTCGTCAGCGGCGAGAGCCACATCGACCAGAAGTCGCTGACCGGCGAGCCCAAGCCCGTGCACGTGCGTCCCGGCGACACCGTTTACGCCGGAACCGTCAACATCGACGGCCGCGTCGTGGTGCGCGTGCAGAAGGAGTACGTCGACACCTCGTTCTCCAAGATACTCAAGCTGCTCGAGAAGTCGGAGAGGATATCCATCCCCGAGTCGCGGCTTATTGACAGATTCATGATGTACTACATTCCATTTGTGCTCGCCGTTGCGGCGGCGGTGGCGCTTATCGAGTCCGACATCTCGCGCGCTATCGCGATACTCGTCGTCTCCTGCCCGTGCGGCCAGATGCTGGTCAGCTCCGCGCCTATGATTGCGGCGCTGTCGGTGGCGACGCGGCGGGGAATACTTATCAAAAACTCCAAGTTCATCGAAGAGCTCACCGAGATAGACGCCGTCGTCTTTGACAAGACCGGTACCGTCACCGAGGGCGACCTGTTTCTCAACAGCTGCGTCCCGGCCGAGGGACAGTCGGAGGAGGCGCTGCTGCGCGCCGCGCTGACACTCGGCGAGGCCTCGACGCACCCCGTCTCCCGCGCGGCGGTCAGCTATGCCGCAGGTCGTGTCTCGAAATACGACGGCTGCACGGCGCGCGAGCTGTCCGGCCACGGCATGGAGGGCACGCTGCCTGACGGGCGCGTGCTGCGCTTCGGCAGCAGGAGCTGGATAGAGT
>CAVIBA010000081.1:0-8926 GCA_963640785.1 Bulleidia sp. | reverse complement strand
GTCGCTTTCGGGTTGGTCGGTATCTACCTCCCTGTGGACTTTCACCACAGAGCATTGGTATGCCCGTCATACTAAAAGTTTGGGCTCGCGGAATTCTTCCGCGAGCCCTTTGCACCACAAAAAAGCCATGCCCCGTGCGGGACATGGCTTGTTTTTTACTTTTTAACCCTCTATACCGGAGAAGTTGTCATTGAATTTTCCTACAAGTCGGTCAAGCATCTTGGTCTGGGTCTTCATCATGGTCGACCAATCCTGAGCGCCCGCGCCGACTGCCTCTCTGAACTTCTGGAAAGTTATCTTCTGGAACGACATTGTGAACAGACGTCCGATGTCGAAGCTCAGCGTCTCACGGAGAATGTCGTACATCTGAGCAACGGTGCTGTCGTGTGCGTACTTGGCCTTCATGCCCTCCTCGAACACAACAGGTGTGACCTGTCTGTAGCCCTCGGAAGCCATGCACTCAAGCGTCACGGCGGCATCATCCTCGTTGCGGCTGCCCTTGGAAATGCCGTACAGCGAGTAGGGGAAGCCAAGGATGGTGGAATAGTTCTCCTGAGCGGAATCGTACTTCGGAACCGGAACGATACCGAAGAACTCGACGTCCTTCAGATCCTTCGATGCAAGCTGGACTCGGTCGTATCTAAACAGCGAGCGCCCCTCAACGAATATATCCTTGTTGGTGAACGCATAGTTGCCGTCATTGAGATAAGCCTTGACCTTGTTGACAAGGTTGACGGCCTTCTCACTGGTGATGTCGGCGGAGACGGTAACAAGTCCGTCTGCGTCCTTGTCCATGGTCTTGAGGCCTGCGCCGTAGTAGAAGGGGTCAAGGTGAACCGAGCTCGAGAGCGTAAACGCAAAGGTGTCCGCCTTGTCGACAGTGCCGTTGCCGTCGTCCTCGTATATGTTCTGCGACATCTCGATCATCTTGTCGAGCGTCCACTCGTTTCTTGCAACCAGATCATAAGGGCTCTCGAGGCTGTATCTGTCGAGCATATCGTTGTTGAAGAAGCAGCAGTACATCATGTACAGCGCGTTGGTGGATATGTCTCCCGAGGCGAAGAACAGCTTACCGTCGATGATCGATTCGTTGAGCAGATTGTCCGGCCACCAAGGCTTATCGAAGTCGAGGACGTCGTACTGTGTCAGATCATGCGTCATGCCCTTGTAGGCAAGCGTTGCAACAACCATACTGTACGCCGCGACAACATCATACTCGCAAGCATTGGACGTGATGTCGGCATTGACTCTCGAAACGAACTCATCCTGCTTTTCGTATTTACCGGGGCTGGGGACAAAAGCGAGCTTAACCTTCAGACGATCCTCAATAGTGAGATTTCGGAAGTAAATAGCGTCGTTGACGCCCTCACCGGTCTGATCCTCGGCCAAGAACTCAATGTTCTCCGAGTCCTCCCAGTAAAGAAACGTAACCGTTCTGCCGCCGAGATTGGTGTTAGGGTCAATGTCGTCCGGAACAAACTGATCCGAGGACGTGTCGGGGGTGTCTGTGTTATTGCCGGGCGTTGTGGACGCAGAGGGAGTCGTGGTACCGTCCGCAGGGTTATCCCCGTTATTGGCACATCCGACTACCATGGCCAGAAGCATCAGCAGACACAGAGCCAGTGCGATAGTTCTTTTCATTATTGCCTTCCCTTTCTGTGATTTACATTTGTGTTTTTATTCTATCACAATATGACCCGCTATTTGTTAACAAAATGTTAACAATAAACGCGCTCGCACGCCAGCATCCGCTGTAATTACATAAATACGCGCTGAAACTGCTTTCCCGCAAGCGCGGCGTCGAGCGTTGGTTCCAGAAGCGAGAAATCGGCCACCATTGAGTAGGGTTTTCCGACCGGGTCGTCCTGCGAGAGCGGCACGAAATAGATGTTTTTCCGCGCCATCAATTGTGCCATATTTTTGAGGTTTGCCGACAGCACATCGTTCGACGCCAGCGCTATGACAAGCGGTCGGCTGCACCGCAGGTGCGCCTTGGCCGCCATCGTGACGGTCGTATCGGTAATTCCGCAGGCGAGCTTTGCCAGCGTGTTTCCCGTGCAGGGGCAGATGATGAGCGCGTCCATCGGCGTTCGCGGGCCGAGCGGCTCGGCATCGACTATGGTGTGCACTATCGGGCGGCCGCAAAGCTCTGTGACCTTGTCACGCAGCGCCTCACAGGTACCGAAGCGCGTGGAGGTCGAGTAGACATTTTCGCTCATGATGGGCAGTATCTCGCGCCTGCTGAGCCGCAGACGCGCCAGCTGCTCGAGCGCCGTCGCATGCGTGCAGAATGAGCCACAGAAAGCAAAGCCGGTCATTGCACCACCCCCTCGCGCGAGAGTATGTCAAGTATGGTGTCGCAGATTATGTTTCCGGCTGTGTATGGCGAGCACTTGCCCGGCAGCGACAGAGCCCATATCACACGTACCCCGCACTCCCCCGCCGCGCGCGAGTCGACGCCGCCGGGAGCCGACGCGAGATCGATTATCAGCGTGCTCTTGCATATCCCCGGCAGAACGTTGCCGTCAAACAGCCAATAAGGGACGGTGTTGAATATGACGTCATAGCCCTGTCCAAGCACGTTGAGGCTGCTGACGCCGTCGTGAACCTGTATGCGCAGCGTGCGGAAACCGCAGTTCTCCGCCCACGCGAGGTCAACGCCCTTGCGCGCAGCGACCGTGACATGAGCACCGAGCGCGCCGAGCATTCTCGCAAGCGTGCGTCCGACGCGCCCGTAGCCTATAACCGCAACGTTCGCGCCGTGCAGAGTGACGGGCAGCTCGTTCATGGCGATGGCAATCGCGCCCTCCGCTGTCGGGACGGCGTTCTTTATCTGCAATTCTTCGGACTCAAAATAGTCCCATGCGTGGTGCCCGGCGGCATCCGCCATGCTTTTGAAGGCGGGTGTGAAGCGGCCGCCGAGTATGGGTGCGCCGGTCGGCAGTGCGTCTACCAGCTTCGAGAGCTTAAGCCGCTGCGGCGACTCCGGGTCGGCCATCGGGCAGTTGACCCTCACGCCGTCCGCCGACGCGGGGAGCGGCAGTATCACCGCGTGGCAGGCCGAGACGGCGTCGTCCCAACGGTCGCAGCGGACGGCTCCGCCGAGCGCTTCCTCGCCATGTCCGAGCCCCCACACCGCGGTCTCAAACCCAAGCCCGGCCAGCCGACGCGCCACGGCCATCTGCCGCGCGTCGCCGCCGAGCAGGGCGAGCTTTATATTGTTATCAAACATAGTGGTTATCCTTTCAGAATAAAAATGGCTTCCATGTCCAGTTTATGAAAAACAGCGCGGCGGTGTCACCCTTCGTCTTGACAAAGGCGGGGGCGCATGGTAAAATAATTTCGCCATAATAAAACTAAGGCAGGATAAACGCTATGCAGACATACACAGACACAAAAGCCGCCCTGCCCACCGTCACCCCCGGTCTCGGGCGGACGGCGGACGGGCGTCTCACCTTCAATTCTCTCGACTGTGCCGACCTCGCGCGCCGTTACGGAACGCCGCTTTACCTCATGAGCGAGGACACAGTGAGAGACAACTGTCGGCGGCACCTCGCCTCTCTCCGAAGGCATCTCGGCACGGACGCCGTGGCGGCGTATGCAAGCAAGGCGCTGTCATTCCGGCAGATGTACCGGATAATGAACGAGGAGGGCATGTACGCCGACGCGGTGTCGTCCGGCGAACTTTATACAGCGTCTTCCGCGGGCTTTGACATGTCGCACATCGTCTTTCACGGCAATAACAAAACGCCCGCTGACATTGCCTATGCAATAAAGCTCGGTACGGGCCTCATCGTGGCGGACAGCGCCTGCGAGTTCGGGCAAATCAGCCGCGCGGCGCAGGCGGCGGGGACAGTTCAGCGGGTGCTCATCCGGCTGACCCCCGGTATCGACCCGCACACACATGCCAAAATAAGCACAGGGCAGGTCGACTCAAAGTTCGGCATCCCGCTCGACGAAGCGTCGGACGCCATCGCACTGGCGCAGTCGCTGCCGGGCGTGCAGCCAGACGGAATACACTATCACATCGGCTCGCAGATAGCGGAGGCCGAGCCCTATGTCGCGGCGCTTGAGCACGTGCTGCCACTGCTCGCCCGAGCGCGTGACGAGCTCGGATTCACCGCGCGGTTGCTCAACATGGGCGGCGGGTTCGGCATACGCTACGTCGAGTCCGACCGCGAGGCGGAGCTCGACCGGATATTCGTATCGGTCGGCCGCGCGCTGAACGACTTCTGCCGTGAGTCCGGCTATCCGCGTCCCATAGTCATGACCGAACCGGGACGCAGCATCGTTGCGGACGCGGGCATAACGCTATACACCGTCGGCTCCGTCAAGCGCTCCGGCGCGGGGACGCTGTACGTCTCAGTCGACGGCGGCATGACGGACAATCCGCGCTACACGCTTTACGGCGCAGAGTATACCGCGCTGTCCGCCGTCGAGACGGGCACGCGCGTGACGTGCTCGATTGTCGGGCGCTGCTGCGAGAGCGGCGACATACTCATCCCACGCGCAGAAATCTCCGCCGTCGAGCCCGGCGACGTCATCGCAGTCCTCAACACGGGCGCATACAACTACTCCATGGCATCAAATTATAACCGCATTCCCCGCCCTCCTGTCGTCATGCTTCGCGGCGCCGCCCCCTACGTCGCCGTCCGCCGCGAGTCGCCGGAGGATGTTGCGGGGTTGGATGTGTGAGGCGGCATATTGAGAGCTGGACTCCTGTGTGTCACGACCGTATGCATAAAACCACATCAAAAAGGCTGCAAAGCAATGCTTTGCAGCCTTTTGTTTTTTAATTTGTGATCTGCTTTCGTTTGCAGTAGCTCACTATGCGTGGAGCAGAACCACGCTATTCCTCACAGTCTCCACGGCGTGACGAACCCGTTTTCCATGCGGAAGACGCGGTCGGCGTGGCGAGCGATTTCCATGTCGTGCGTGACCATGATGAGCGTCTGCCCCATGACCTCCTTGGCCTCGAGCAGGAGCCGGAGTACCTCGTCGGCGTTGGCGCGGTCAAGGTTGCCGGTCGGTTCGTCGGCAAAGACAATCTGCGGCTGGTTTATCAGTGCCCGCGCTATCGCAACGCGCTGTTGCTGTCCACCCGACAGCTCGCTTGGCAGGTGATGCAGGCGATCGGTTATATCGAGCGTGGTTATCAGCTTTTTGAGATTTTCCTCGTATGAGAAATTGGCGCGGTTGCACATCAGCGTCGGGATAAGTATGTTCTCGAGCGCCGTAAACTGCGGTATCAGATTGTGATTCTGAAACACCATGCCGATGTGCTCACCGCGGAAATGCCCGAGCTCATCCGGTGACATGGCCGTGATGTCCTGACCGCGGATGCTGATCTTACCCGAGTTCGGTCGGTCGAGCCCGGCGCAGAGGTGAAGCAGCGTGCTCTTTCCGGAGCCGGACGCCCCGATTATCGCCACAAATTCGCCTTCAAAAACTCTTATCGTCGCCCGTTGAACCGCGGTAACAACGGTGTCGTACTGGTGATATTGCTTTATAACGTCGATAGTTTCGAGAATTATTCTTCTGTCATCGTCTTTCATTTCGGAGCCTCCGTTTTACTCTTACCCGCCATATGACGGGCGGCCTCTGCGGCCGTTTTTCTGCGGCTGACAAAATACGGTATCATCGACGACACATACGCGCACACAACCGACACCGCAATCGCCGTGAGTATCGCCCACAGCGGTATGTTGTAGACGTACCCCGGACTCTCGGTAAAGCCGAGCCCAGGCAGCCAGCTGTCCATCAGCTTGAACAGCGTAAAGCTCATAATATAGCTGAGTATGACGGCCGTCACGCTCGCCAGCGCCGCCACGATAAGCCCCGCAAAGCTGTAAAGCCCGCGAACGGCCCTCTCGTCCGAGCCAAGCATGCGCAAAACCTTCATCTCGTTCTCTCGTTTGAAGTAGAACAGCAGCTGCGAGAACAGCCACACTATCGGTGACAGCAACAAAAGCAGAACCGAAATCAACACCGTCCGTGAGCCGGTACCGCGCGCCGTGGTCAGCTCGCGGTTAAGCGTCGCATAGTTCGAGGCGACAGTGTAGTTGATGCCGTAATCGTCAAGATAGCTGTTGAGCCCGCGGCGGATGCCGGAGAGCACCGTATCGGACGACGAGGCCGGCACCGAGTCGTCGAGATAAACGGAAATGTCGCCCGAGATGGCTGTATTTCCCGTCACGCCGAGGTACTTGCGCCAGTTCATGCCGACGACAAAGCCGCGCTCCGCTTCAAGCCCATGCACAACCGCAACAACGTTGTATTCATCGTATACAAACGTCATGCGCTCAAGCATCTTTTTGAGTATCTCCTGGTCGTTCAGCTGCAAATAGTCAAGCTGATTGAGCTTGCCGTGCACCTTCTTGCCGATAAGAACGGTATCGCCGGGCGCAAAGCTGAAGCAGCTGTCGTTATAAACCGAATCGCTGATGATTATGTTGTTCCCGCCCTCAAGCACGAGGTAAGGGTCGCCATCGACACTGTAAAGACTGCACAGCGTGTCTATGTACGTGCGGTCGACCGCCTGATAGGCAAACATGTTGACAGCGTAGCTGTATTCGTCCGTACGTGTGTCGACGCTGACGGAGTATTTGGTGCTCGAGTGCATACTGCGCTTTATCAGCATCAGCGAGGCAAGCGAGCTCGCCGACGTTTCGTTCGTCCACACCGTGTGGCTGACGCCGTCGACCGTGCCGATGCCGTCGTGCTGGGCGTCGTCCATTATGTCGACGACGTCGTCAAGATTGAACTCCTCATCGCTGTCCGAAAACAGGTCGATTCCCGACAGATCGGCGTGAACCGTGAACTCCGGCCGCATAACGCCCGCGTCCGTGACGTTCATGCCCGATATGAATATCCCGCATATGAACACCGAGGTAAACATGACCGCCGCCACAAGCAGGCGCGCAAGGTACGTCCTGAACCGCCACGCCGAGAACAGCTCGTAGTGATAAGGAAACGTCTTTCCGAATATGCGGAAGGAGCGGCGCGGAGAGCTGACCATGTTCGAGTTGTCCTGCGCGACAATGAGCTCAATCGGCGGACGGACCGACAGCCGCCTTGTCGGCACACGGACGGCGATGAGCACGGTTATGAAATTGATGAACAGCACCAGCGGGACCATCCACCAGCGCATACTGACCACGCTCCCGAACACCGCCGCGCACAGCCCGACCGCGGCGCCGACCGACGGCAACAGCGTTGCCGCGGCGATGAGCATCATCTCGTGTATCGACGAGGTATACAGCCGCTTGAAGCCTGCGCCGCAGGTCATGTATATGCCGTACAGGAACTTGTAATGGTTCAGCCGTATGCTGAACAGCAGCGCCGTCAGCGCGACGAACATGACGCCAAGCCCTATGCAAAGCCAGAATGCGCCCCATATCTCGGACGGCGCGATCTGCGTGTCGTAGCTGTAAAGCGGAGTGTAGTTTATCTGCACCTGCCCGGTGTCGACGCCGTTTTGAGTCAGATAGTACTTTATGAATACGTCCGCGTCGCCGATAGGCTTCAGTGCCGCCTTGACGCGCTGATAAAAATACACCGACTCGTCATCGCTGTCGTAACCGCTGCCGAGCAGCACCCGCAGCGTGTAAAACGGCCGCTCACCGTCGGGCAGCAGCCATTCGTAGCTTTCGTAGCTTCGCCCGGTCTGGTTGTCCTTTTTGACTAGCACGTTGCTTATGTAGGCGTAATCCGTCGCGGTGAGGTTGGTAATTTCCATGTGATAATCGTAGGACGAATATATCACATCCCTCTCCCGCCCGACGTTTGTCACCGTCGTAAAGCAGACCAGCCACAGCAGCGTCTGCATAACGAAAAGCGCCGCAAAAAAGCTCGCGTATTCACGGAAATTCCCGAATACCGATTTTGCCGCGTTCTTCACGTTTCTCAGAAAAAGCCCGTTGCTCAGCCACTCTCTATCATTATCCTTCAAGCGTCTCGCCTCCCTGATAATATTCAGCCCTGGGGTCTCAGTACGTTCTCATGCTGGCCACCACGCGGCCGAGTATCTGCACGTGGTCGGTCAAAATCGGCTCCAGCTCATGGTTCTCCGGCTGGAGACGATAGCCGCCGTTCTCGCGGTAAAACGTCTTCACCGTAGCCGAGTCATCAATCATGGCGACGACGATGTCGCCGTTCTCGGCGTAATCCTGCTT
This sequence comes from Bulleidia sp., assembly GCA_963640785.1. Lineage (GTDB taxonomy): Bacteria > Bacillota > Clostridia > Oscillospirales > CAG-272 > UMGS1002. The sequence goes on along the minus strand of CAVIBA010000081.1, from coordinate 752 downwards.
GTTGACAATGACGACGTCACCGTCCATAATCCCGGCCTCTATCATGCTCACGCCGATAACGCGCAGCGCAAAAAGGTTGCTCTGCGCACAGCCGATGCTGTCGGCGACAAATCCGATGTAGCCATCATAATTCTCCTCGGCAAGTATGGGCAGCCCCGCCGTCACACGGCCGACGACCGGAATCTTGAGTCCCGGCGACATCGAGTCCACGCGTATGGTGCGGCTCTTGCCCTCCTCCTTCCGGATAAGCCCGAAAAACTCCAGCTTTTGCAGGCAATTGTATACCGTCGATGTGCTCTTGTAGCCCACCGCCGTCATTATGTCGCGCACACTGGGCGAATAGCCCTTGCGGTTGATGGTATCGATTATATAGTCAAGCGTTTTCTGTTCACGCGGAGTCAGCTTCATATACTCTCCCGCCTTCCGTTTATTACGACCTTAGTATAGCATACTTTTATCACAAATGCAAACATTTGTTCACACTTTGATTATGGCACATTCAACAAATCTTCTGTGATGTTTTTATGCAAATTGTTAACAAATTGTAACCTTTAATAGTGGCATATTGCAAAAGGGCGCGGATTGTGGTATTATTAGCGTGGTAAAAAATATCACCCATGAAGGAGATAAAACAATGACCACAAACAAGTATGTTACCGGCTGGATTGATGAGATGGCAGCCATGACACAGCCCGACAAGATCGTCTGGATCGACGGCTCCGAGGCTCAGGCGGAAGCGCTGAGAGCTGAGG
>CAVIBA010000080.1:0-8974 GCA_963640785.1 Bulleidia sp. | reverse complement strand
GCCGATGACTCTACCACCAAGGCTGACGCGCACGCCAAGAGCGGCTGCGGATCCAGTCTTGCCATAGTCGGTTTTGTGCCCGTAATGCTTTGCGGCACGGCGCTCGTTCTTCGCCGCCGCCATGACTGAGCGGAGGTCACAGTAATGAAGAGAAAATTTGCCGCGCTGATACTCGTGCTACTCATGCTCATGGCTGTTGCCGTCGGTTGCGCGACGCCCGGCGACGGGGCAGACACCACCACTCCGAAGCCGGATGACGCTACCCCCGGCACCACGTCCGGCGAGGCCGGAGGAACGACCGCCGAGTCTGCACCCGAGTTCGTCGACGCCAACTACAACAACGAAGAGTTTGTCGTCTTCCAGCGCAACGCCAACGCAAGCTCCTACGCCGGTTTCTACATAACCAGCGACAGCATCACGGACACCATGTCCGAGGCGACCTACAACCGCAACATCGCGGTTGAGGACAAGTACAGCATAAGGCTCACCGCAATGGAGGTCGAGAACCCCTACAAGGAAATCCGCACCTACATCACCTCTGGCGACGTGCCCTTCGACGTTATTCTTGACCGCCGTACCTACATGGGTTCCATCGCTCAGGAGGGCTATCTCTATAATTTCAAAAATCTCGAATACATCGACATGAGCCGCGAGTGGTGGGACTCCAACTGTGCGGACAGCTATGAGGTGGCAGGCAAGCTGTTCTTCATGGCCAACGACATCAGCGTCTCAAACCTCGCAGGCGCCCGCTTCTTCTATTTCAACAAGCAGCTTATAACCGAGTACGACATAGAGAACCCCTACGATCTCGTCGAGAAGAATCAGTGGACGCTCGATAAGTTCCTGACCATGGTCGGCTCTGTCGCCACCGATAACGGCGACGGCGTCTGGGACGGCAACGACACCTACGGTCTGTGCGTCGAGACCGGCTCGGGTAACGGCAATATCATGCACCTGATGGTCGGTTGCGGCATAAAGTTTGTCGACAAGACCGCTGACGGCCTGACCACCGACGCCTACACCGAAAAGACGCAGAACATAATGAGCAGCGTTGCCTCCGTTCTCATCGGCGGCAACTCTGTGCTGACCTATGACCAGGCTGCAGCCGGCGCCGATCTGAGCGGACACGCCAACAAGTTCGACTACGGCCGCTCGCTGTTCGCCGAGGATCACTTCCTGTTCATTCAGGGCAACATGGGGGTTTCATCGCAGCTCAAGAACATGAAGTCCGACTACGGCGTGGCTCCCAACCCCAAGTACGATGCGTCGCAGGAGAGCTACTACCACAAGATGGACCGCTACTCGCTCATTTGGGCTATCCCCAAGTGCGACATGGACTATGACCGTGTCGGCGTTATCATGGAATACTGGGCTTACGAGTCGAGCAAGACCGTTATGCCCGCTTACTACGAGATTACCATCAAGACCAAGCGCGTTCAGGAAGAGACTGCTTCCAACATGATCGATCTCATCAAAAACAGCATCCGCTACGACCTCTCCGAGATATACAACAGCGACATTCTCAGCATTCTTTACAACGGCTACGAGGGAGGCAACCTCTCCTCGACCTGGGCCTCCGGCAAGAAGGTTGTCAGCAAGGCGCTCGAAAAAGTTTACAACACACTCAAGGATCTGGACGACTGATCCAACCCGCAGTCCGGGGCAATGCCCCGGACTGCCTCCGGGAGTCGCGACAGGCTCCCCACCGAATTTGAATATTATAAAAATTAATACATACACAGGAGAATCAAGATGGAAAACAAGCTGAGAATAGGTGTGTTCGGCACATGGCGCGGCAACGCGTATATCAAGGCGGTTAAATATGTCGACGAGGCCGTGGTCACGGCGCTGTGCGACAAGGCACCGGCACGCATTGAGGAGGCAAAGAAGAACTGCCCTCCTGACGTGGCGGTTTTTGATAATTTCGACGATTTCATCGAATCCGGACTGTTCGACGCAGTCTTTATCTGCAACTACTTCAACGAGCACGCACAGTACGCAATCCGCGCGATGGAGAAGGGAATACATGTGCTCAGCGAGAACATGGCCGCCTCGACTATGGCGCTGTGCGTCAAGCTGTGCCGCACGGTTGAGAAGACCGGCTGCAAGTACATGATGGCCGAGAATTATCCCTACTCCCGCAGTTGCCTCGAGATGAAGAGACTGCATGACAGCGGCAAGCTCGGCAAGATTATGTTTGAGGAGGGCGAGTACGTCCACCCCATGAGCCCCAAGGAGAGCTGGAAGTACAACGACCCCGCCATCCACGGCGACTTCCACTGGAGAAGATACCTTCCCGTTACATACTACTGCTCGCACGCGCTGGGCCCGATCATGCACATCACCGACGCGATGCCCAAGACTGTCGTCGGCATGGCCGCCCCCGACACCGAGGAGCACATCGAGCAGTATAAGAATACCCGCACCGATGTCGCCGGCGTCATGCTGCTCGGCATGAGCGACGGAGCCGTCGCCAGAGTCAACGGCTCCACTTACCTCGCACCGCACGGCAACTGGTACCGCATCAGCGGTCTCGGCGGCGGCGCGGAGACTGTACGCGGCGACGAAAAGCGCGTCCGCGTCGTCTACAATTCGTGGGCAGTGCCCGAGGGCGACCACATGAACAGTGAGTACGAGGCCGAGTGGGAGCGCGACGCCGACAAGGCAAACGCCACCGGTCACGGCGGCGGCGACTACTGGGTCGTGCGCCTGTTCGTTGACGCCGTGCTTTACGACAAGCCTGTCTTCTTTGACGTCTACCGCTCCACCGCCATCTCGGCGGTCAGCATGCTCGGCTGGAGAAGCGTGCTCAATAAGTCCAAGCGCTTCGACATCCCCGACTTCTCCAAGGAGCGCGACAGAGTCAAGTGGGAGAACGACGAGCTCACGCCCTTCCCGTCGGCCGACGCGCCCAACACGCTGCCATTCAACAGCCGCGACAAGCTCGGCAAGTGAGGTAGAGGCGAATGTCAGATAAAGTAATACGCTTCGGAATCATCGGCTGCGGCCTCATGGGGCGCGAGTTCGCCTCTGCCGCCGCCCGCTGGTGTCACCTTACGCCGGATATACCGCGCCCCGTCATCGTGGGCATCTGCAACAACACGCCGGAGCCGCGCGAGTGGTTCGAGAAGAACTTCGATACCATAAAGTACAGCGTCGCGGACTACCGCGAGCTGCTCGACAAGGACGACATCGACGCCATATACTGCGCCGTCCCGCATAATCTGCACGCCGAGTTTTACACCGCCATCATCCGCGCAGGCAAGCACCTGCTCGGCGAGAAGCCGTTCGGCATCGACAAGGCGGCCAACGACGAGATTATGAAGGCCATCGCCGAGCATCCCGAGGTCATCGTCAGATGCTCGAGCGAGTTCCCCTATTACCCCGCCTGCCAGGAGCTCATCCGCTGGATAAAGGACGACCGCTTCGGCAAGCTGATCGAGGTGCGCGCGGCGTTTTGTCACTCAAGCGATATGGACGTCAACAAGCCCATCAACTGGAAACGCCGCGTCGAAATCAACGGCGAGTACGGCTGCATGGGCGACCTCGGCCTGCACACGCAGCACATACCTTTTCGCATGGGCTGGAAGCCGGTTAATGTCTACGCGACGCTGTCCGACATCATCACCGAGCGCCCCGACGGCAACGGCGGCATGGCTCCCTGCCTGACGTGGGACAACGCCATACTTAACTGCGACGTCCTCGACCGCGACGGGAGCGTTTTCCCCATGATAACCGAGACCAAGCGTCTCGCCCCTGGCGCCACAAACGAATGGAGTCTCGAGGTGTACGGCCTCAAGGCCTCCGCCCGCTTCTCGACCAACGATCCCAACGCCTTCAACTTTACCGAGGCGTGGGGGCGCGAGCAGGCGTGGTGCCGCATTGACGTGGGCTACAAGCCCATGATTCCCACCATAACCGGCGGCATCTTTGAGTTCGGATTTACCGACGCCATACTCCAGATGTGGGCGGCGTTTGTGTGCGAGGTGAGCGGCATTCCGGTCGAGTTCGGCTGCATCCGTCCCGAGGAGACGGCGCTGTCGCACCGCGTGTTCACGGCGGCGCTTCAGTCGCATAAGGAAAAGCGCGCCATTGCAATAGATTAAGGCGGGAATGCTCCCGCAAGGAAAGGAATTTTCATTGATGTTCAAAAATATCAGTCTTTCAATAGCCGATATTTTCGGAAACGATTACGCCGTCTCGCTCGCCCGCGCCGCCGCGGCGCTCGGCAGCATGAAGTACGACGAGGCGCTGGCGCTGGCCGAGTCGCGGGTCGACTTTATGCCGGCCGCGGACATCGCCCGTCAGCACCAGCTGCTCGGCATGGTCGGGAATCAGATGATCCCCGCCTTTGAGAACGCCATCGACGGCGCGCCGACCGACTCCTTCCGTCACGCCGAGAACAAGAGCGCGGCGCCCATGGCGGCGTTCGGCAGCTTCCGCGTCGGCGAGGACGGCCGGGTTTACCTTATCGGCAAGAGCGAGCACTACCACGCCTCGCTCGGTCACGCCTTCGGTGGCTACCGGCTCATCGATAACGCGCGCCGTCTCGGCGTGCCCAACGCAACGCACAACAACACCCGCGGCTACATGACGCGTCTGTGCGAGCGCCGCCTGATACAGACCGCCAACGGCATCGACTGGACGGACGACGCCGAGACCGAGCGCGTCATTGCCTCGCGTGAGAGCGGCGTGCTCAACCGCGTCATAAACCTCGAGACCGGCTCGCTGGCAGTCGAGGCGGGCGTCAAGATGATGCTCGCGCGCTTCTACCGCCTCTCGCCCGAGCTTGAGATGCCCAAATACACCGGAAAAACGCCCGTTTTTCTCGTCATGGCCGACCGCTCCGGCGACAAGACCGGCAACTACCACGGCACAACCGTGCTCACGCAGACCTTCCGCGGCCTGTGGGGCGACCTCTACGAGGCCATGGAGCGCGCCGGGATATACAAGGTCGTCCCGGTCGACATCAACGACTCGGAGGGCTTTGCCGAAAAGATACGCACCTACAACAGCGGCAGCTACAAGACCGCTGGATTCCTGCATGAGATCGTCATGATGAACTACGGCGGCATCCGCCTTAGCCGCGAGTTTTTGCAGGAGGCCTACCGCCTCTGTCACGAGTCCGACACGCCGACGCTCGTCGACGAGATACAAACCTGCATGTGGTACGGCGGCATGTTCCTCTTCCGCAAGTACGGGCTGCGCCCCGACTTTGCCGTCATCGGCAAGGGCTTCCCCGGCGGCGAGTACCCCGCAAGCAAGATACTGACCACGGCCGAGTACGACAACCTCAACCAGTTCGGCGCGCTCGTCACCAACGGACAGGAGGAGCTGGCGTCGCTGGCCTACCTTGTCACCATGCACTTCGCCCGCGCCAACGCAGACGAGATTGACCGCATCGGCGCACGCCTCGAGAATGGGCTTCAGGCTCTGGCCGAAAAGTACCCCTCAAAGCTGGTCAAGGCCGAGGGACTCGGACATCTGGCCGCGCTGCATTTCGGCACCGTCGCCGAGGCTGCGGACTTCACGCACGCGCTGCATGAGGCCTGCGTCGACGCAAGCGCGCAGCTCTACAAGGCAAACTGCGTCCCCGCAGTGCTGTTCAAGCCGCCGGTCAACTCCGACGAGGAGACCGTCGACCGCCTGCTTGAAATACTGGACGGTATACTTAGCAAATAATCGAGTAAATAATTATGGTTTTCTTAGGACTTGATATAGGGAGCACCGCCGTCAAGGCTATGGCGCTGGACGGGCAGGGAAATGTCCTCGCCCGCGGTAAGTGCGCCTATCCGACCAAGGTTGACGGCGAGCGCTCGACCCAGCGCGCCGAGGACTGGTGGAGCTCGGCCGTGAGCGCCGTGCGGCAGGTAGTCGGGGGGCTTGATGACCCCGGCGCGATTGTGGCGCTCTCGACGTCGTCGCAGGGCGGCAGTATGCTCGCGCTTGACGATGCACACCACCCGCTCACCGACGCCATGACGTGGATGGATCGCCGCGCGGCGGCTGAGTCGGAGCGGCTCGCGGCCGATTTCGGCGATGCCATCTACCGCATGTGCGGCTGGCGCACCACGCCCGTCGACTGCGCGGCGAAGCTTGTGTGGCTGCGCAAGCACGAGCCGGAGATTTTCCGGTCGGCGGCGCATTTCATGACGACGGAGGAGTACATCAACTACCGCCTCTGCGGCGCTGACGTCACCGACCCGACCGGGGCGGCGATAATGCGCCTGTACAACATAAACACCGGCGCGTGGGACGACGGAATGCTGTCCTACCTCGGTGTCAGTGAGGCAAAGCTGCCCCGCGTCGTGCCCTGCGGCACGCTTATAGGAACGCTGACCCCCGAGGCGGCGTCCGAGCTGGGGCTGGGAGCCGACGTGCGCGTCTATTGCGGCGCGCATGACCAGTACTGTGCCTCCATCGGCAGCGGCGTGGCGCGCCCCGGCGAGATACTGCTCGCTACGGGCACCGCGTGGGTCATCTTCGGCGTGACGGATACGCTGTGCTTCAACGATCACTACATCGCCCCCGGCCGGCACCCGGCAGGCGGTAGCTACGGCGCTATGGCGACGCTGTCAGGCGTAGGAGCTGCGATCGAGAGCTTTGCGCGCGAGGCCGGAATGACGCCGGAGCAGCTTGACGTCGGCGCGGCGGAGCGCCGCATGTCGGCAAAGGAGCTGCTGTGCTGCCCCTGCCCGCCCGGACGTACGTTTTTGAATCACCGCGCCGGGCTCTGCGGCACATTTTCAGCTCGCTTTGGCCTTGACAACGCCTATAACGTCTTTGACGCGGGTCTTGCCATGATGGAGGGCGCGGCGTTCGAGGCCACGCTCGCCATCGAGCAGTTTTCCGCCGCGGGAATGGCTCGCCGGTCGGCGCTCACCATGTCGGGCGGTGCCGCGAGAAGCCGACTGTGGCGCGGCATCGTCAGCGCGGTGACGGGCAGGGAGCTGCTGCTCACAAACGAGTCCGACACACCGGCGCTCGGCGCGGGCATTATCGCCGCCGCGTCGCATGGCGCGTTTGACAGTGTCGGCCGGTGCGCCGAGGTGTTTGTCCGCCGCCGCCCGGACGGGTGCGACCATTCGCCCGAGCTGCGCGAATTCTACTCCGAAAAGCTTGAGCGCTACCGCAAGTGGTGCATAGAATGAATTTTTATAAAAGGAAGATGAAACTATGTTTGGAGTCAATATAACTGATTACGATAAGAAAGTATACGAGGAGGAGCTGCGCGATTTTCTGCCGGATAAAATGATAGACGTGCACGTGCACCTCTGGGAGCCGGGCACGCGCCATCCTCATCAGAAGGGGTGCGTCGGCTGGACGCAGATAGTCGCGCCGTCGCAGACGTATGAGGACATGGAGGAGTCATACCGCCAGCTGTTCCCCGGAAAGCAGATTGAGAAGATAGTAATGGGCTCGCCCTCGTGCGACCTTGACGTGGTCAACGCCTATGTCAAGCGCTGCATCGACGCGCACGGCAACAAGGCCTACTACTGCACCAACTGGGACTCCTCGCCCGAGGAGATACAGAAGGCTCTCGACGCCGGTTTCATCGGCATCAAGCCCTATCAGAACAACTCGCCCTCCTATATCCCCGCGAACGAGCTGAGAATTTTCGATTTTCTGACTCACGAGCAGATGGAGTACATGGACAGCATCGGCGGCATCGTCATGCTGCACATTCCGCGCGCACAGCGTCTGCGCGACCCCATCAACCTCGCGCAGATGATGGAGCTCGACGAACGCTATCCCAATGCCCGCGTCATAATCGCGCACATAGGCCGCGCCTACGTTGAGCGCGACCTCGGCGACGCATTTGAGCTACTGAAGAACACCAAGCACCTCATGTTTGACTTCTCGGCAAACGTGTTTGACCACGCGATGGAGCAGTGCATAAACGCCGTCGGAACCAAGCGCGTCATGTTCGGCTCGGATATGCCGTTCACAAAAATGCGCATGTACCGCATAGACGACAACGGAACCTACATCAACGTCGTCCCGCGCGGCCTCTACGGCGACATCTCGGGCGACAAGAACATGCGTGAGACTGACGAGACCGAGATCACCACCTTCGTGTACGAGGAGCTGCGAGCCTTCCGCCGCACCGTCGAGAAACTGGGACTTGGCCGCGCCGACGTTGAGGACATGATGTACAACAACGCCGCAAACTTCTTCGGCATAAAGTGAGGAGAGCGCCATGAAAAATATAAAGATAGGCTTTCTGCCCTTCTACATAAAGCTGTACGACGACACCGGAAACGGCGCTGCCGCGCGTCCGAGACTGTGGCAGTTTTATCTGTCGCTCTGCGAGAAATTTGAGAAGCTCGGCTTCGATGTTGTGAGAACGAACGATCTCTGCCGCATTGAGCCCGAGTTCCGCGCCGCCGTCGACAGCTTCGAGGCGGCGGGCGCCGATTGTATCGTCACCTGGCACGCGGCCTATTCGCCGTCGCTTGAGTGCGTCAGGGTGCTGACCGGGACGCGCCTGCCCATCGTCGTGCTCGACACCACCGAGACCTACGACTTCTCCCCCGAGCAGAACCCGGCCGAGATCAGCTGCTGTCACGGCATTCACGGCGTGATGGATATGTGCAGTCTGCTGCGCCGCTACGGCAAGAAGTACGCGATTGCAGCAGGGCATTTTGAGCATTCCGATGTCATTGAGCGCGCGGCGGGCTACGTCCGCGCGGCGGCCGCAGCGGCCGGTCTTAACGGCAGCCGTGTCGGCAGCATCGGCGGCAGCTTTGACGGAATGGGCGACTTTCTCGTCTCGGACGAGGAAATGCTGTCCCGCTTCGGCGTGACGGTGGTCTACCCCACAAAGCCGGAGCTTGAAGGCCTGCTTGCCGCCGTCAGCGACGACGAGGCGTGGCGCGAGATGGCCGTCGACCACGACAACTGCTACGAGATCGAGCCCGTCAACGAGGAGGTTCACCTGCGCACGGCCAAAAACTCGCTGGCCGTCCGGCAC
>CAVIBA010000079.1:8386-9131 GCA_963640785.1 Bulleidia sp. | reverse complement strand
TAACTTAACAATTATTTTTTTAACTTTTTGGTCTCACATCATTGACAAATGTACACTTTTTTGTCTGAAATCCCTTCCCGTGCGTTGACTTTTCCGCAAAACAATGCTATAATAACTCGATAGACAAATTTCAATTTACGGAGAGCACCAATGAACAACAAAAATATAATTCTCACCGGCGACCGTCCGACCGGGCGGCTGCACCTCGGGCACTATGTGGGCTCGCTCAAGCGGCGCGTCGAGCTTCAGAATTCCGGCAAGTTTGACGATATATACATTCTCATCGCCGATGACCAGGCGCTGACCGACAACTCCGACAACCCCGGCAAGATCAGAGAAAACATCATAAACGTCGTGCTGGACTACCTCTCCGTGGGCATTGATCCGACCAAGTCGACCATATGCGTCCAGTCGGCGCTCCCGGCGCTGCACGCGCTGACATTTTACTACCTCAACCTCGTGACTACCGCGAGACTGTCGCGCAACCCCACCGTCAAGGCTGAAATTCAGATGAGAGGGTTTGCCGACGAGGGACTGCCGGTCGGCTTCTTCGCCTACCCCGTCTCGCAGACGGCCGACATCACCGCGTTTGACGCAAACGTCGTGCCGGTCGGCGAGGATCAGCTGCCCATGCTTGAGCAGGCGCGCGAGATTGTCGAGAAATTCAACCGTATATACGGTGAAACGCTGGTCATGCCCCGCGCCATGATACCCGAGAACGAGACGCAGCGCCGTCTGCCCGGCG
>CAVIBA010000079.1:0-8376 GCA_963640785.1 Bulleidia sp. | reverse complement strand
GCGACGCTCAAAAAGCAGATCAACGGCAAGATGTACACCGACCCACAGCACCTGCAGATCAGCGACCCCGGCCACACCGAGGGCAACGTTGTCTTCACATATCTTGACGCCTTCTGCACCGACGAGCACTTCGCCGAGTATCTGCCCGACTACAAAAATCTCGAGGAGATGAAGGAGCACTACCGCCGCGGCGGCCTCGGAGACGGCACCTGCAAGAAGTTCCTTTACAACGTCCTCGAGGAGACGCTGAGCCCCATCAGAGCGCAGCGCGAGATGTGGGAAAAGGACATCGGCGCGATATACGACATCATCACGTCGAGCACCGCCCGGGCAGTCGAGACGACGAACGAGACGCTCGCCCGCGTCCGCCACGCCATGAAGATAGACTACTTCGCCGACCGTTCCATCATCGGCGAGTGGGAGACGCTGCTGAAGAAGGCGAAACAGTGAATTTTGCGGTTCATGCTGTGTGTGGGCTAATTGCATATGCACGTATGCTGATTAATTAAAATCGATTTTGCGGTTTCCGCCGGTAAGCTCGGCGGAGGCCGCTTTTTCGATGAATAAGTTCTTTGGTTTTGGCGGGCACTCGCCGAACGTCGGCGGGACGTGATTTAACTGTACTTTTCTGCCGTCGGAGAATAATCCGGCGAGTGCCCTCGGGGTACAAAACTAACTTTTCCGCGTAGGAGCATATGCAATTAGCCCTCACTCCCCCCACATTTTCGACATCCCACCCTAAAATTCATGCACAAACTCCACGCACCAGCATAATATGGTAGTGAGCGACGGAGAAATCCGGCTCAGAAGCAGGCTCGCTTCGGCGGGACGGAAGGGAGGAACAACATGAACTGTCTGTGCAATCTTTTCGATAACAACAACGTTATCTGGCTCATCATAATCGCGCTGCTGATGCTCAGCTGCTGCGGCGGTTAATTCTCATCGGTATCCGGCGGGGGCGTGCAGATGACGCCCCCGCTTGATTTTGTGCGCTTTTTGCCGTCCCCGGCAACAATTTTGCCCTGAATGCGCAAAAAACTGTTGTGCGCAGAAGATTTTTGTTATATAATTATGGTGGGAAATAAAAAGGGCGGCCGCGTCCGCCATGGGAGGTCAAATGGATAGGACACCAAGACAACAGCATATCCGTAATTTTTCAATAATCGCACATATAGATCACGGTAAGTCCACGCTCGCCGACCGACTGCTCGAGAAAACCTCGGCCGTCGCCAAGCGCGATATGGAGGAGCAGATACTCGACAATATGGACATCGAGCGCGAGCGCGGTATCACAATCAAGGCGCGTGCCGTCAAGCTGAATTATAACGCTCCCGACGGCGAGACGTATGAGCTCAACCTCATCGACACCCCCGGTCACGTCGACTTCAACTACGAGGTCTCGCGCTCGCTCAACGCCTGCGAGGGCGCGCTGCTCGTCGTCGACGCGACACAGGGCATCGAGGCGCAGACGCTGGCAAACGCCTACCTCGCCGTCGACGCGGGGCTCGAGATACTGCCCGTCATCAACAAAATCGACCTGCCGTCCGCCGACATCGACGGCGTGCGGAAAGAGATTGAGGACATCATCGGCATCCCCGCCGAGGACTGCCCCGCCGTCTCGGCCAAGGTTGGACTCAACATCGAGCAGGTGCTCGAGCACATAATCACCGACATTCCCGCGCCCGTAGGCGACGAGAACGCGCCGCTGCGCTGCCTCATCTTCGACTCCTACTACGACAGCTACCTCGGCGTCGTCGTCTACGTCCGCGTTATGGACGGCAGCCTGCGCGCCGGTCAGCGCATAAAGCTCATGTCGAACGGCAAGGAGTTCGACGTCGTCGACGTCGGCACCATGGAGGCGTTCGGACTCAGGAAGGGCGACTGCCTCATGGCGGGCGACGTCGGATATATCACCGCGTCCATCAAGAGCGTCGGCGATACGCGGGTCGGCGACACGGTGACGCTCGCCGAGCGCCCCGCCGAGACGCCGCTGCCCGGCTTCAAGGCGGTTCAGCCCATGGTCTACGCCGGTATCTACCCGGCCGATGGCGCGCGCTACGGAGATTTGCGCGACGCGCTCGAAAAGCTGGAGCTCAACGACGCCGCGCTCATATTCGAGCCCGAGACGTCCATCGCGCTCGGCTTCGGCTTCCGCTGCGGCTTTCTGGGACTTCTGCACATGGAGATTATCGAGGAGCGGCTCGAGCGCGAGTTCAACCTCGACCTCATCACCACCGCCCCGAGCGTTATTTACGAGGTCAAGCGCCGCGGCGGCGAGATAGTAAAGATCGACAACCCCTCAAACTTCCCGCCTGCCGACGAGATCGAGGAGGCGTACGAGCCCATCGTCAAGGCGAGCATCATCACGCCGACCGAGTACGTCGGCGGGCTGATGGATCTGTGCCAGGACAGACGCGGCACGTTTATAGACATGAAATACCTCGACACCATCCGCGTCGAACTGCACTACGAGTTGCCGCTCAACGAGATAATCTACGACTTTTTCGACGTGCTCAAGAGCCGTTCGCGCGGCTACGCCTCGCTTGACTACGAGCTCAAGGGCTACGAGCCCAGCAAGCTGGTCAAGCTCGACTTTCTGCTCAACGGTGAGCAGGTCGACGCGCTGTCCTTCATCGTACACGAGGATAAGGCCTACCCGCGCGCGCGCCGCATTGCCGAAAAGCTCAAGGACAACATCCCGCGCCAGCTGTTTGAGATACCCATTCAGGCGGCCATCGGCGGGCGCATAATCGCCCGTGAGACAGTCAAGGCCATGCGTAAAGACGTGCTGGCCAAGTGCTATGGCGGCGACATTACCCGTAAAAAGAAGCTGCTCGAGAAGCAGAAGGAGGGTAAGAAAAAGATGCGCCAGCTCGGGTCGGTGCAGGTGTCGCCCGAGGCGTTCATGGCGGTGCTCAAGCTGTCAGACGACGATTAAAGACTTATGAGGCCGCTTGGTATATATATCCACATCCCGTTCTGCCGCTCCAAGTGCCGGTACTGCGATTTCTGCTCGCACCCGCCTGTGGACGGCGAGATCGCGGACTACGTCGAAAAGCTTTGCGCCGAAATCGGGTCGTGGCGCGACAGGATGGCGTCATATACGGCGGACACCGTCTATTTCGGCGGCGGCACGCCGTCGCTGCTGACGCCGGGGCAGGTCGGGGACATTCTCGACGTGCTCGCGCGCTCGGTGAGCCTCGCTCAGAACGCCGAGATAACGCTCGAATGCAACCCCGCGACGGCGTCCGAGACGGCGCTGCGCGAGATAAGACGCGCTGGGGTCAACCGCCTGAGCATCGGCGCACAGAGCCTTGACGACGCGGAGCTGCGCGCTCTCGGCAGGCTTCACGACGCGGCGGCGGTCGGCGAGACGGTTGGCGCGGCGCGGCGGGCGGGCTTCGACAACATAAGCCTTGATCTGATGTACGGCATCCCGCTCCAGACGCGGGACAGCCTCGCGTCGACGCTGCGCGGCGTGCTCGACATGGCGCCCGAGCACGTCTCGGCATACGGCCTGCGCGTCGAGCCGGATACGCCGTTCGGCCGCATGGGCGACCGGCTTTCGCTCCCCTGTGAGGACGACGTCGCGGACATGTATCTCGACGTCTGCGACGCGCTCGGGTCGGCGGGCATTTTGCAGTACGAGATAAGCAACTTCTCCCGCGCCGGGCGCGAGTCGCGCCACAACCTCAAATACTGGCACTGCGACGAATACCTCGGCTTCGGCCTGGCGGCGAGCTCCTTCTTCGGCGGCGTCCGTTTTACGGCGGCGTGCGACATGGCGGGGTACGCGGCGGGTCAGCTCTCCGAGAGAACGGTGCTGACGCCCGCCGACCGCGAGGTCGAGTATGTCATGCTGGCGCTGCGGCTATGCGAGGGAGTGCGGTACGACGACTACGCGGCGCGATTCGGTATGTCCGCGGCGAAAAAGTATTCCGCGCGACTGGCAAGGTATGCCTCCGCGGGGCTTGTCAATGAGAGCGCCGGGGGCTTCGCACTGACGCGGCGCGGCATGCTGGTCAGCAATTCGATCCTTGCCGACATTCTTGACCTGTGAGCGGCACTTGGCAATAAATTCTTTACAATTTAGTTGCAATTTTGTATTGACTTTGGCGGCGGCATAGGGTACAATAATTCCAGTAAAACAAAACACCGATGAAAGGATTGGGTGAATATAATGGAGCTTGGTGAGGAATTCTATACATTGACCGATGAAGACGGCAACGAGTACAAATTTGAGATGATAGGTCATTGCGAGCTTAACGGGACCGTGTATTACGCCTTTGCGCCCGCTGACGGTGCCGAGGACGATGACGGTTTCTGCGAGTACACCATTCTCAAGGAGGTCGTCAGCGAGGACGGCGAGACCGAATGGGTCTCGATCGACGATGACGACGAGTTCGACGACGTTGCGGACTATTTTGACGATCTTTTCTCCGAGGAGATCGACTACGACGCGACCGAGGACGACAAGAAGTAAAAGGCTTCCTGCGTGGTGCGTGATTGCCGGGTGTTAAGACCCACAACACGAAAAAGGAGTCCGAAAAAATTTCCGACGTGGTTTGCAGACCTCCCCGCAGCCCCCCCGATTGACTTGTCTCGGCAGGGTATGCGGGACGCTGGGAGCAGTAAAGCAGAGGATAGGACGCCGCCTTGCTCATAGCAGGGTTTCAAAATGCTTGGTGACACGGCCAGGTGGGGGATTTTAAAATGAAAAGCGCTTTCCGCGGACTTGTGAAGAGTCTGCAGGGAGCGCTTTTTGTGTTGGGGGAAAGGGTGTGGGCTATTGCATATGCACGTATGCGGAAAAGTTAGTTTTGTACCCCGAGGGTACTCGCCGGATTATTCTCCGACGTGAAGAAGTGTACTTTTCTGCCGCGAGCAGAAAAGTACAGTTCTTAACGTTCCGCGGACGTTATGGCGTGCCCCCGCCAAGGCCAAAGAACTTTGCAAAAAATTTTTTAAAAAATTTTCAGTTAGCCCTTGACAACTGACACGTTGTGTATTATAATATGCTCACATTTGAACAAGTGTTCAAATGTTCATATGTTCAACTATTCAAATATTCAAAAAACTACCCCAAGGAGGCCACTATGACAGAAAATGTCACCCCCGAAACAGTCGATACCGCCTCGCATGAGGACATCGCCGAAGGCATCCGTTCCCGCCTTCCCGAGGACGTCATCTTCGCCAAAACAGCCGTTTTCTTCAAAGCGCTGTGCGACGAGACCCGCCTCAAGCTGATCTGGGCGCTCGATCAGTCCGAAATGTGCGTCAATGACCTCGCCGACGCGCTTGGCATGAGCCCGTCCGCCATTTCCCATCAGCTTTCCACGCTCAAGATCGCCAACCTTGTCACCTCGCGCCGCCAGGGCAAAGAGGTCTACTACTCGCTCGCCGACGACCACGTCCGCAGTATGCTCGAGGCCGGTATAGAGCACACCCAGGAATAACCTTGATTGTTATTGAAAGGACATATATTATGGAAAAAGAGAACAAACTCAAGCTGATACGTATATTCAGCGCGGCGCTACTGCTCGTGGCGGCCATAGTCGCCGACCACGTCTTCGCGCCCGACCAGATGTGGCTGAGACTGCTCATGTTCCTGCCCGCTTACCTCGTCGCAGGCTATGACGTGCTCGCCGAGGCGGTCGAGGGCATATTCCACGGCGAAGTTTTCGGCGAGGAATTCCTCATGGCTATCGCAACCATCGGCGCGCTCGTTATCGGCTTTTTGCCGGGCGCCGAGCCCGAATTCATGGAGGCGGTGCTCGTGCTGCTGCTGTTCCAGATCGGCGAGTTGTTCGAGGACATGGCCGAGGACAAGAGCCGCGACGCCATTTCCGCACTCATGGACATACGTCCCGATTTCGCAAACGTCGAGCGTGACGGCGAGGTCGTTCGCGTCGACCCCAACGAGGTCGCAGTGGGCGATATAATCGTCGTGCGTCCCGGCGAACGCATACCGATGGACGGTATCGTTATCGAGGGTCAGTCGTCGCTTGACACCGTCGCGCTGACGGGCGAAAGCCAGCCCCGCGACGTCGACGAAGAGGACGGCGTCTTCTCGGGCTGCGTCAATCTGTCCGGCGTGCTCCGCGTGCGCGTCACCAAGCTGTTCGGCGAGTCGACGGCCACCAAGATACTTGAGATGGTCGAGAACGCGGGCGAGCGCAAGTCCAAGAGCGAAAACTTCATTACCAAATTCGCGCGTTACTACACCCCGGCGGTTGTTATCGCCGCACTGCTGGTCGCGTTTGTGCCGCCCCTCATTTCTGGCGACTTCGGCGGCCAGTTCGCGTCGTGGCTGGCGCGTGCGCTGACCTTTCTCGTCGTTTCCTGCCCCTGCGCGCTGGTCATTTCGGTTCCGCTGACCTTCTTCGGCGGCATCGGCGGCGCGTCGCGCTACGGTGTGCTGGTCAAGGGAAGCAACTATATGGAGGCGCTGGCCAAGGTCGACACCGTCGTGTTCGACAAGACGGGCACGCTGACACAGGGCGTGTTTACGGTCAGTGCCGTGCACCCGAACGACATATCGCCTGAGCAACTGCTGCACCTTGCCGCGCATGTTGAGCGCTTCTCGACGCACCCCATCGCGCTGTCGCTGCGTCAGGCCTACGGTCACGAGACGGACGACTGCCAGGTGTCGGACGTGACCGAGATTGCGGGTCAGGGCGTGACGGCAAAGGTCAACGGACTCGAGGTCAGCGTCGGCAACGAGCGGCTGATGGAGAGTCTCGGGGCGCAGTGGAAGCCCTGCCACCACGTCGGAACTATAATTCACGTGGCAATTGACGGCAAATATGCTGGTCACATTGTTATATCCGACGTCGTGAAGCCGGATGCCGCGAACGCTGTCCGCGGTCTTCGCGCCGAGGGAGTCGAGCGTGTTGTCATGTTGACAGGCGACCGCCGCGAGGTGGCCGAGAAGATAGCGACCGACCTCGACATCAAGGAATACCACGCCGAGCTGCTGCCTGCCGACAAGGTCGATCAGGTTGAGAAGCTGATAGGCAGCAAGGACGGGAAATCCGGCCAGCTGGCTTTCGTCGGCGACGGAATCAACGACGCACCGGTGCTTGCGCGCGCGGACGTCGGAATTGCGATGGGCGCTATGGGCTCGGACGCCGCAGTCGAAGCGGCTGACGTCGTGCTGATGGACGACAATCCGTCGAAGCTGGTCGACGCAATCCGCATCGCGCGCCGGACGCTGTCCATCGCGCGTCAGAACATAATTTTCGCGCTTGCAGTCAAGGGAGCGGTGCTCATTCTGGCCGCGCTCGGCTACGCGCCGATGTGGCTGGCAGTTTTCGCCGACGTCGGCGTGACCATCCTCGCGGTACTCAACGCGATGAGGGCGCTGAAGAAATAAGGTTTGTATTGTCAAAAGCCCGCAGGGAACTGCGGGCTTTTGACGTGGATGGCGTATTGCATATGCCTGTGCGCTGATTAGTTAAATTGATTTTGCGGTTCTCGCAGGTGGCGACCTGCGGGGATCGTTTTTTTATGAATAAGTTCTTTGGCCTTGGCGGGCTCTCGCCGTGGCGAATTCCGACGTGTTTTAAGTGTACTTTTCTGCCGCGAGCAGAGAAAGAACAATTTGATTATGCCGAAGGCATAATCAAATTCAAAAGAGTCGCCCCAAAGTGTTGGACATCCCCCACTCCCGTCATGGATTGGTGGTGGCGTACAGTGGCCTCATTGGCGCACGGCACCGGCATCACGCCTTTTGGTGACGCACGCCCTGTCCCCGCTCGGACTCGCCGAAAGGGTTCTGAAAGCGTTTTTTCTAAACTTATGGGGACGTCTTTCGAGGTCGACCAGTGCGTGCATGCGGATGGCAGCTTATAGGGGTGAGGCTTCGGTGCGGCAGGTTTAAAAAAGTTAGTTTTGCCCCGCTTGGTGCGCCGTTTCCGCTCATTTTTTCGCCTAATTAGCCTTCATGAGCGGCGGAGCCGCAATATGACGGCGCGCATAGGAGGACGCTTTCGCCCACCTTCCCGCCTAATTAGCCTTCATGAGCGGCGGAGCCGCA
The DNA here is from genome assembly GCA_963640785.1 of Bulleidia sp. GTDB lineage: Bacteria > Bacillota > Clostridia > Oscillospirales > CAG-272 > UMGS1002. Next base: position 338 of record CAVIBA010000079.1, on the reverse strand, counting down.
ATATGATGGCGCGCATAGGGAGGCGTGAGCTATCGGTTCCATCAAACCTCATCCGAACGGTGAAGCGCTCTCCAGAGACCTCATTCCAACAGCCATTTGTACCGCAGACGCTCCCACCGGGACGCACTTCAGGCCGCCGGGGCGGGGCGTCCAATGGTTAGCCTGCCCAGAAAAGAATTGCAGTACACTGCATGGCGAGTATGAACGCGGACGCAGTGCGCTTCCCAAAAGGCGTCTTTCCGCCGGATGCAGACTTCGGCAAGGGTGAGCCCGTCCCCATGAGGCATCACGGGAGTGGGGGAGTCCAGAGGGGGCGAACCGTAGGTTAGCCCTCTCTG
>CAVIBA010000078.1:0-9317 GCA_963640785.1 Bulleidia sp. | reverse complement strand
TTGTACTCTTTTTTGTCGTAGCAAAGTACATGTGTTAGATGTTTGTTTCAAACTTACGTCTCATTTATTTAAGCAGAAGAGCGGTGAAGCTCTCAAGATTTGCACAAAGCTCGCGGACAAATCTTGCGGCGGGGCCGCCGTCCACAGCTCTGTGGTCGTAGGTAAGCGAAAGTCCCATTGCGGGGTAGAATTCGTATCCGTCACCGCTCTTGCGGGGACGCGGAACTATGCTGCAAACACCGAGAATACCCGTCTGCGGCGCGTTGATGACCGGCGTGAAGGACTCGACGCCGAGCGCCCCGAGGTTTGACACGGTGAACGACCCGCCCTTGAGCTTATCCGGGTTTATCGAGCCGCCCCTCGCCTCCTCTGCGAGCTGCTTTACCTCGCGTGAAATCTCAATCAGCGACTTTTTCTCCGCGCCGCGTATGATCGGCACCATGAGCCCGCGCGGCGTGTCGATTGCGACCGCGAGGTTGACGCTGTGGTAGTGGCGGATGGTGTTGTCGTCGAGCATGACGGCGTTGAGGTCGGGGTGATTCAGCAGCGTGCGCGACACGGCAAACAGCACCATGTCTCCGATAGTGACGCCGCCGAGCTCGCCGCCCGCCGCCTTGAACTCGGAGCGTGCGCGCTGGATGGAGGTAGCGTCGAAGCTGTGGTGGTTGGTCAGCTGAGCGCCGGACGAAAGCGAGCTCTTCATGGACTTTGAGATCGCGCGGCGTATGCCGCTGAAGCGCACGTCGTCGTACTCGCCGGCATCTGCGGAACCGGTCGCGCCTCCGGCCTCAAGGCTGCCGTCGGCAGCCGCCGCGGCGCGTTTTGCGGAGCCGTCCTTGATAAGCCTGCGCACGTCCGCCTCGACTATGCGGCCGTGAACGCCTGTCGGCGTTGCCGCCGTCGGGTCGACGCCGTTGCGCGAGGCGTAGGCACTGGCTCGCGGGGAAACCCGGAGCACGCCGTCAGCGGCGCTGGCCGCAGTCGGCTGTGGAACGGACTGTATATCAGACTGTGCGGCAAATTGTGCGCCCGGCTGTGTGTCAGACTGTGAACCGGCCATTTCACCGGCCGTGGGATGGATAACGGAAGTCGCCTCGGTGGGTTCGGTCGCGGGCGCGGGTGCGGTGGAGCTTTTGCCGGCAGATGCGGCTCCGTTCGGCCGGAGCGCGGAAACATCCTCTCCCGGCTCGCCGACCGCGCAGATGTTGACCAACACCGGCACCTCGTCGCCGTCGCCCCAGAAGCACTCGAGCAGTACTCCCTCCTCTGTTGACTCGCACTCAAAGGAGGCCTTATCGGTTTCGTAATCGAAAAGTATGTCGCCGACCGAGACGCGGTCTCCCGGCTTCTTTTTCCACCTTCCGATTATGCAGGACTCAACAGTGATGCCTGCTTTGGGCATCACAACAGCCTTTGCCATGTTTGGTTCTTCCTTTCTCTGTGTATTTGTGTATCAGTTTGCGGGTTTGCGGATTTGCGTGTTTGTAATTTTGTCAGTTGAAATTTGCCAGCAGGTAGTTCTCCGCCTCGTGGCACCACAGGCCGTTGTTGGCCTCGGTGATATCGGCAAGCCGCGCGAAGCGCGCGTCGGACGCGCCGAGTGCGCGGAAGTCGGCGATGGCGGTCAGCGGCAGCGTGATGCCGGTGTAAATCAGCTTTTTGCCGCCGGGGATGTGGTTCAGATTGAGCGTCGTCTCGGGGACGCAGTCGAGTCCGCCGATGTGCGTGACGAGTATCGCGGGGTTGATTCTTCCGCTACCCATCATCTCGAGGACTTCCTTCATGTCCTCGCTGTTGCCGCCCGTCGTGCCGCAGATGTGCGTACGCGAGTAGTGGACGTTGAAAAAGTTGAGCCGCGCGCGGAACTCGGTATCGGCCGGACCCGCGAAGAAGTTGAGGCAGCCGTCGATGGCGAGCAGTCTGTCCGCCTGCTCGACTACGGGCGTCACGGGCGCGAAGACGACGATGTCGTCAAAGCCGTGACCGTCGGAAAACGCCCGGAGCTCGGCATCGGAGTCCTCGCAGAGCGCGGTGTTGAGGTACTTCAGCTCGACGCCGTGCTCGGCCGCATACTCAACCGAGAGTATGCGCCCTGCCCTCTCGAGCCGCGCAGCGTCAATATCGGTGACGACCAGCTTCGCCGGGCGGCGGTCGCAGTTGAGCAGGTAGTCAATGGCCGCCAGTCCCATAGGGCCGACACCGGCGAGCAGCGCCATGCAGCCGCCCTCCTTTATACCCATCTCGTGGACATAATCGCCCTGCTTTGTGTGGTACATGGCGTGGAAGGTTCCCGCCACGCAGGACATCGGCTCGGAGAGCGAGCCGCCGAAAAAGCTGTCGCCGCCGTAGACAAACAGGCAATCCATTATCATAACGGGCGCTGGAATTATTATGTACGTCGCGTCGCCGCCGAAGTGCGGGAACGAATACCCCGCCGCCGCCAGACTGCCCTTGTAATTCATTGCAGGCTGAACGGTGAACTTCTGTCCGGGCTTGAATTTGTCCGCCCAGCGCGAGCCGACCTTGATTATCTCGCCGCAGAACTCGTGTCCGATGACGACGGGATTCTCGGCGATGTCGGCGGGCACGCGCTTGTGCTCGGTGCCCAGCTTTGCCGCCTTGAGCGACGACAGGCAGAGCGAATCGGTTATGACGCGGGCGAGTATTTCGTCCTCACCGGGCTCGGGGAGCTCGAATTCGTCAATGCGCAGGTCATTGACGCCATGCAGTCTTACTGCTTTTGTTTTCATATATTATCCTCCACTGTGTGTGCATATTACTTTTCGCGCTCGACCAGCCGCCAGGTCTCGGCGACGAGGTGCGAGAACATCGGGGCGGCCAGCTGACGGCAGATAAAGCTCTGGCGCGGCTGATTTATGTCCTCACCCGAGATCTGTGTGAAGCCGAAGCGGCGGCAGAGTCCCATCAGCCGCTCAAGCTGCTCATGCGTGTTGCGCGACGGCATAAACGTCACGCCGCCAACGCCGCTCTCGCGCAGAAATGCCAGCAGCTCCTCAAGGTAGCCGTCCTCAAAGTGCTCGGCGCGCTTGTCGCCTGTGGGCGAGTCGGCGACGTCGCCGAGATAGGCGTAGCACAGTATCGCGCCGACCTCGTCGGCCAGGCGCACCACCTCGGGAAGCGTCAAAAGCTCATCCGTCGCTGGAATATACGTCCGCGCGTTGAGCGACGACTTGAGCACGCCCAGCACGTCGTATTCAAAGCAGGTGGGGTCGCACTGTGCAAGCCACTCGCGCTGGCGCGCTGACAGCGAAATGCCCAGTCTGTCCGTCAGGAACGCCGGAACACCGGACATGCCGACCGTATCGGTTATGCGCAGCGCAAGCGCCGCGAGCAGGTGCCGCTCGGTGACGCTTCCGCCGCGGTCAAACATTGACAGCGGGAGCACGTCGCGCTCGAAATCGAGCTCGATGCCGGACGGCGCGACTATCTCGTTTATGCGTGCGACCATGAGCCGGTTGCGCGCGTTGCGCCGCTCGCGCAGCGGCGCAAAAACCTCCTGAAGCCTGCCGAATTTGTCGGCCGGGACGCTGTGAATGGCCATGTAGGCGACGCCGGGCTGATCGGGGCTGTTGAGCTTGCGGTCGGCGAACGGCGTGCCCGCCATGCTGACGCGGCACTCGAGTCCGCAGGTCGTTCCGACGCCGGCGATGCGTCCCGCCGCGCGGAACTCCTCGCCGCCGCCTATGCTGTCGTGATCCATGATGCCTGCCGTCGGCAGTCCCGCCGCGCGGGCGAACCAGACCGCCGCCGTCGGCGTGTAGGGCGAGAAGGAGTAGGTTGTATGTATGTGATTGTTCGCATATTCACGCAGAACGGCGGGCGTCTCCTCGTGCGCGACAAGCGCCTCGAGATTATTCAGCCGCTCCTCTGCCGTCGGCGCGGACAGCAGCTTCAGTATCTCATGCTTTTCCATGTGTCACACCTTCTGTCTGTAGCTTTCAGCTTCCCAGTGAACGAGAAAGTCCACCAGCTCCTCCGAGAGGTGGGACGCCCCGCCGAACGAGCGTGTGTAGACGGCGATATTCATGGAATCCGCCGTCAGGAGCATTGCGTTGCGCGCCGCCTTTTCGTCCTTACCGAAGGCGTAGAGCCCCACGCCGCGGACGATGGCGACCTTGGCGTCGATTGAAGCGACCGTCGCGGCGTCCTCCACAAACTGCGCCCCGGCGCCGCAGTAAACGACCTGATCGGGGTCAAACGGCGTCATCATGTCCTCAGCCGCCTCGCGACCTGAGGCGAACTCCTCCGCCGTACGTCCGCCGATAAAGTGCCAGCAGGCAAAGCCACCGAGCGCCGCAAGGCGCGCACCGGTGCCCGGCACGGGCTCGGGTGCGTCCGGCACGACGTCAGGCCTCTGACCGACGCGTGCGCCCAGCTTTGCCATCATATCGTCGAGCAGTGCGGCAAGTCCCTCGTTTGTGTCGGCGGCGAAGAAAACGCCGTGATTTTCGAGCAGGACGACATTTATTTTATCTCCGGCCGCCTCAAAGCGGTCGTTCATGAGCATTGCAAGAATGTAGCCGGGACGGCAGGCGGGTATCCAGACCACGCCGTCGCCGAATATCTCGCGTGCAAGTGTCTCGCCGCCGCGCGAGCAGGTCAGTCCGTTGACGAGCGCAGGGTGCAGGTGCAACACATACTTCTGCGGGAATATGGCGTGCAGCAGCGTCTCGACGCTCGGGCGCTTGTTCTCCTCTCCGGGACATCTCGCGGCCATCATATCGGCGAGGAATGCCGCCTCGCGCTCGCGATCGGTGTCGGGGTAGCGGCGGGTAAGAATTTGGCGCAGGGCGTTCATGTCCATGCGTGCAAAACTGTCGGAGGTGGCGTCCTTGAGGGCGGTTCCCGAGCACTTTACGTACATCACGTCCCCTTCCTTAGCCGACGTATTTCCGCCGCCTGCGTTGACCAGCGCTGGATCCGCGCCGTATTTTCTTGAGTAATCTATAAGCACATCAAGAGCTTTCATGTTTTCCTCCGGGTATATATTTTAATTGGAGACATCACCGCGTAATTGCGCGGTGACGCCTTGAATTATTCTGCAATGACAAGTCTGACTCCGGCCTCCACGAGCCGAGATCGCCATTCCTCGCCGGGGTCGCGGTCGGTGACGAGCGTGTCGAGCTCGTCGAGCCTGCCGACACTGACAAACGACGTTTTGCCGAACTTATCGCCGTCGGCGGCCAGAATAATTTTCTTGGCCGATGCCATCATCGCGCGCTTGAGCAGCGCGTTTTCCTCGCGCGAGTCGGTATAGCCCGCCTCGAGGTCGAGTCCCTCGCACGATATGACAGTGAAATTGACGTGGTAAGCGCCGACCATGCTCTCGGCGCGGTGTCCCGTGAACGCCAGCGCATATGGCTTGAGCTGGCCGCCCGTGCAGTGAATATTCCACCCCTGCACATCGCCCGCGAGCTCGAGGACGATCTCAATCGAGTTTGTTATCAGCGTGATATTGCGCCGCACCTTGAGCGCGCGCGCGATATACATCGACGTTGTCGACTCGTCGAGCATTACGTAATCGCCGTCGTTTATCATGGCGGCGACCTGCTCGGCGATGCGCTGCTTGGCCTCGACGTTGGTGCGCTTACGCACCTCATACGGCAGCTCGCGGCTGTCCTCGTTATAGACTGCGCCGCCGTATGTTCTTGTGGCGTAGCCCTCCTGCTCGAGGCGCTCCATGTCGCGCCGTATGGTCTCCTCGGACACGCCGAACTTGGCGCTCATGTCCGACACCGTCACGCACTTTTCGTTTTTAAGTTGGTTCAGTATCATTGATCTGCGCTCAATCGCAAGCATAGGCACCTCCGTGGGTTGATTCTGGGGCGCTGCCCCAGACCCCGCCAAGGGGGCTTTTTTGAAAAAAGCCCCCTTGGATTCCGCAAAAACTTTCGAAAAGGGGTCGGGGTTATGGGTGAAGCACGGCAGGCGTCAGGAAGAGCTCGCCGGGAACGTTCGCCCGGTATGATTATATCACGGGATCTCACGTTTGTCAACAGATTTTTGTGAACTGTGGTCGTGAATACACAGTTGAGGTGTTGAGTCGTGTTGTTTTATGTGGGATTCGAGTGTGGAATTCAACATTTCGGGGGTAGGAGGGATTTTGCGCATTGCGCAAATAAAAGGCGACGAATACTTGACAATTCACGGCAAATATGATATTATTGGAGGCAACGAAAATATCTTTTGGAGGGACACATTCATGAAAAAAATCGTCTGTACGCTGCTGGCGCTGCTGACGGTCGTTCTGCTGCTTCCGGCGGGCATGATTTCCGTTTCCGCGGCGAGCGAGCTGAGCGTAAAATGGAACGCCGGCTACGTCGGCCACAGCACCAATCAGAACTACAAAAACGGGCTGTCCGGCGCGTCCTCGGGCTGGCGGTACTCCGACATTATCGTCGTCGAGAAGGCCGGCACGCGCCTGAGCTTCACGCTGAACGGCTCATACGTGCCCAACAACGTCTGGGCATTCTCCACCTGGAAGCAGTCGGGAAGCAGCTGGGTGCTCGACCTCGACGGCACCAACCTTGAGGGCACGTCCAAATATGAATACATCGGCCAGACCAAGTCCGCCTCCGGCGGCATGGACTACGAGTTCATCACCGACCGCGACAACCAGGCCATCCGCATCTGCGTTCCGTATGTGAACGACGCGAGCCTGCCCACCATCTATTCCGAGCCCACGACATCCCCGAGCACAAAGTCGCAGCTCGAGGCTCTCGACTTCACCGCCACATTCAAGTCTGACGGCACCATTGAGGGGCTGCGTTGGTTCTGCGGATACGCAAGCTCTGCGACCAACACAAACGGCTCCTCTAAAGAGGTCAAGCTGTTCTCTGCCTCCACCGCGAACAGCTACGCCGTCTCCGGGCTCATCCGCATCCCGAAGAAGGGCACGCGTATCAGCTTTGATATCAAGTCCTCCCCCAACAGCGCCTACAACGCCTTCACCCGCTACAAGCCGGTCGGCTCGCATTACGAGTACTACGACGGCTTCAATGCGCTTGACTCTCTCGTCCTCTCAGGCAGCACCTTCAGCTACGTCACGAGCGAGGACAATGAGATCATCCGCCTGTGCTGCCGCCCCAACACCGTCTACTCTACCGTCTTTATTGACGCTCCCGTGACCGTGCGCTGGGCGGAGACGTCCGAGCCCGGCACCATTGCCTCGCGCGGCACACAGAAGACCGAGTGGCCCGATCCCATACTTTACAGCCCCGTCACCGGCGCGACTCTCATCGGAACGCCCGTCGCCGGGCTCAAGTGGAACCACGGCTACATCGGCTCGCAGTACCACGACTCGGCCAAATACACCATAACCTCGCCGAGCAACGTCGACTACTACTATTCCGACGTTTTCACCGTACCCAGGGCCGGTACCACCGTCATGTTCTTCGACCAGACCTTCACCGATTTTGACGGCGGCCGCTTCGCCACCACCAGTGTTCTCACGCTTTCGCACTGGAAGAAGGTCGGCTCATCCTCGGCCTGGGCGTTTGACAAATCGCGCGTCTATCTCACCGGCTGCGATGTTTACAGCATCGAGCTGACGGACAAATACCGCGTCTACGCCTACACCACGACCGAGGACAACGAAAACCTCCGTCTCTGCATGCGTTACGCGCCCGTGTACGCCTCCGAGGAGGCGCTGATCCCCGACGTTTACCTCATTGAAAAGACCGATTTCACGGCGCTCACCGCCTCCACCGACGGCAAACTGGCCGACGCGTCCTACACCGACATGTCCGGCAGCAAGCTGAGCTACGGCATCTATCTGCCCGAGGGCTACAACGCCGCGCGCCAGTACACGCTGGTATTCGACACGTCGTCCGACGGCGCCGTGGCAAAGTCGCTCGTGAGCCGCGGCTACACCGGCATGGTCGTCAGCTGCAACGACACGCTCGAGCGCGCACTGCGCCTGCTTGACGAGCTGTGCGCGCACTACCCCGTCAAGGTGTCCGACCTGCTGTTTGTCGGCGACGAAAAGCTGGCCGCGCACGCCGCAGCGTTCGAGAACATACGACTCTGCCAGTCCATGCTTCTGACCTCCGGCAGCGCGCCCAAGGTCAACCACACTACCATCAAGGCGCTCTCCTCGTTCGGCTCCGTCGACTATGCGGCTGACTGGCTTGTCGGACAGAACGAGAGCTACTACACCCTGCTCGAGGGGCTTAAGCTGTACGCCATCGGCGACAGCTATTTCGGCGGCTCGCAGCTCGGTCAGCATCAGACCTGGGTCAATCTGCTCGGCTACAAGTACGGCATGACCTTCCACAACTACGGCATCGGCGGCAACACGCTGGCCACAGCGTCGGGCATCGGCTCCAACCAGCCTCCCATGCACACGCGCTACGGCGAGCTGCCCGACGGCGGTGACATTTACATCATCGAGGGCGGACGCAACGACCGTCATTACAACGTCCCCTTCGGCAAAAACGACGACACCCGCGTCACCACCATCAAGGGCGCAATCAACATCATGATAAAGGGCATCCGCGCGAAGAACCCCGACGCGCTGATAGTTCTCGTCACGCCCTGGAGCCACAAGTCGGAGAGCGGCTACCTCGGCACAAACAACGACTACGCCGACGCCATCCGCGAGCTTGCTGAGTACTACAACGACGCGCACATCGTCTGCCTTTACGCGGCCGATGAAAATTTCACCGGCATCAACATGTCCGACGCGAGCTGTCGCGCGAAGTACTGCATCGGCCCCAACGATGTCAGCCACCTCAACGCGGACGGCATGTACATGGTCGAGCCGATATTCGAGAAATGGATCGCCGAGAAGTACGCCGCGCTGAAGTCGCTATCGCTCGAGGATGCCGCCGCGGATGACAAGTTCACCAAGACCTCCACCGACACGACGCCCTCCGACACCACCACGCCCACCCCGTCCGAAACGACCACCCCGCTTCCCGACGAGATGACGACCGCGGCGTCCGGCGGGAAGAAGGGCTGCGGAGCCATCGCGCCGATAGGCATGCTCGCGATGCTGCCGCTGGCGACGGTGGTTTTGAGAAAAAAGAAGGAAAAATGAGTTTCTAATAAGGAAGTAATCTCCCATTGGCGAGGCTTGCCGGGCGCTCCGGCGGGTCTCGCCGCTTTTTTGGTGTGAGGAGGGCGTATTGCATATGCCTATATGCTTTTAAAAATAGTTCTTTGGCCTTGGCGGGCGGTCGCCGTGGACGGTCTCCGACGGTGGAGAAGTGTACTCGCCGAACGTCGGCGGGACGTTAAGAACTGTACTTTTCTGCCGCGAGCAGAGAAAGAACAATTTGATTATGCCGAAGGCA
>CAVIBA010000077.1:0-9508 GCA_963640785.1 Bulleidia sp. | reverse complement strand
TCACTTTTTCTATATCTTTTTTATTTTTCAGTCTCACATCTATTGTAACACTACAGCATTAGCCCACATCTCCTCTCAAATATCTCTTGACATTTGCAAAACTTTGTGTTAGAATGTAATTACAACTCTGTCGGACGGCCGCGCGGTATGGCACCGAAAGGTATTACCGCGAGGAAAGTCCGGGCTTCAAAGGGCAGGATAGCTGATAACGTCAGCCGCAGGTGACTGCCGGGAAAGTGCAACAGAAATAAACCGCCCGCGTATGCGGGTAAGGATGGAAAGGCGAGGTAAGAGCTCACCCACTCCTATGGTAACATAGGTTTGCTGTAAACCCTATCCGAAGCAACACCGTATGGGGGTCGTTTGCCCGACATATACCCCCGGGTGGCATGGGAGGAGACTCCCGGAGCGTGACGGTGACGTCACGCAAAGATAGATGGCCGTTCAAGACAGAACCCGGCTTACAGACAGAGTTGTTCTTTTTTATTATAAGCCCCACACGGGGCGGTTTTTCGGAGGCGTAATGTACGACGTATTGGTCATCGGTGCCGGCGTGAGTGGCGCGCTGTGTGCCCGCGAGTTGAGCAAGTACAGGTTATCCGTTTGCTTTGTGGACCGCAGCTGCGACGCGGCTGGCGGGGCGAGCCGGGCGAATTCCGGTATCGTCCACGCGGGCTTCGACGCTATGCCCGGCACCCTTAAGGCAAAGCTGAACGTGCGCGGCTGTCTTATGATGCCGGCGCTCACGGAGGAGCTGGGCGTGGAATACAAAAATATTCCCTCTCTGGTGGTCTGCCTCGACGAGGAGGAGCGCCATGTACTGGACGAGCTGTATGCCAGAGGTATATCCAACGGCGTCAGCAACATGCGTATTATAGAAAAAGATGAGCTGCGGGAGCTTGAACCGAGAGTGTCGGACAAGGCTGTCGCGGCTCTTTATGCCGGGGACGCGGGCATCGTCTGCCCCTATGGCCTTGCCATCGCCGCCGCAGAGAACGCGGTCGCGAACGGCGCCGACCACCGTTTTTCGTTCGAGGTCAAGTCCATATCGCCTATCATGGGCGGGTACGCCGTCTCGAACGGCGAGGAAACGCTCGAGGCGCGCTACATCATCAACACCGCAGGTCTGCACGCCGACGAGGTCGCCGACATGACCGGCGACCTCGATTTCGAGCTCTACGCCCGCCGCGGCGAGTACATGCTGTTTGACCGCAAGGTATCAGACTGCGTCCGCAACGTGCTGTTCACGCTGCCCTCAAAGCTCGGCAAGGGCATTCTCGTCGCGCCGACTGTCGACGGCAACCTTCTCATCGGCCCCAACGCTCACGACGTCGAGAAAGACAACACCGAGGTAACGTCGGCGGGGCTGGACGAGATACACGCGGGCGCGCTCCGTCTCGTCCCCACGCTGCCTGGACTGCGCAGCGTCATCACCTCGTTTGCGGGTCAGCGCCCCACCCCATCGACGGGCGATTTCATCATCCGCATGTCGAGAACGCACCCGCACGTCCTGCACCTTGCGGGCATCGAGTCGCCGGGACTTGCCAGCTCGCCTGCCGTCGCCGAGTACGCCGTCGGGCTACTGCGCGAGGACGGCCTTGAGCTCGTGCCGCGCGACGACTTCAATCCCCACCGCCCCCGTCCCGTCAGCTTCCGCACGCTCGACGACGAGGCGCGCGAGGCTCTCATCGCCCAAAATCCCGCCTACGGCCGCATAATCTGCCGCTGCGAGAGCGTGACCGAGGGCGAAATTCTCGACGCTATCCGAAGCCCTCTCGGCGCGACGACAATCGACGGCGTCAAGCGCCGCACCCGCGCCGGAATGGGACGCTGCCAGAGCGGCTTCTGCATGCCAAAGGTCGCGGAGCTGCTTGCGCGCGAGCTCGGCTTGCCGCTCGACGAGGTCAAAAAGCACGACGGCGACTCAGAACTGCTGGTGGGGAGGACGAAATGAACAAGACTGTAAAGGTAGCTATAATCGGCGGCGGCCCCGCCGGACTTGCGGCGGCCATGGGCGCTCTCGAGGCGGGGCTCAGTCCCCGCGACATACTTATCATCGAGCGTGACAACAGGCTCGGCGGTATACTCAATCAGTGTATACACGCAGGCTTCGGTCTGCACCGTTTCGGCGAGGAGCTGACCGGCCCCGAATACGCCGACAAATACATACGTCAGGTAAAGTCCGCGGGCATTCCCTACGTCACCGACGCCATGGTGCTCTCGCTGACCGAGGACAAGTGCGTGACCTACACCTCGGCGACCGAGGGGATTGTCAAGGTCTGGGCGGGCGCTGTCGTGCTCGCCATGGGCTGCCGCGAGAGAACGCGCGGCGCGCTCAACATTCCCGGCACGCGTCCGGCTGGCGTTTACTCGGCCGGAACGGCGCAGCGGTTCGTCAACATTGACGGCTATCTGCCCGGCCGCCGCGTGCTGATACTCGGCTCGGGCGACATCGGCCTCATCATGGCGCGCCGCATGACACTCGAGGGCGCGAAGGTGCTGGCCGTCTGCGAGCTGATGCCCTACTCGAGCGGGCTTGCACGCAACATTGCGCAGTGTCTCGACGATTTCGGCATTCCGCTCTACCTCTCGCACACCGTTGTGAAGATACACGGGCGCGACCGCGTGGAGGGCGTGACGGTGACCAAGGTCGGCTCGGATCTGAAGCCGATTCCCGGCACCGAGATGCACTTTGAGTGCGACACGCTGCTGCTTTCCTGCGGTCTCATACCCGAGAACGAGATAACGGTCGACGCCGGCATTGCGATGGATCGCGTGACGAACGGCGCGGTGGTCGACGACCACCGTCAGACCTCGATTCCGGGCGTGTTCGCCTGCGGAAACGTGCTGCACGTGCACGATCTTGTCGACTTTGTGTCGGAGGAAAGCGCGCTTGCGGGCGCTTGCGCGGCGAAGTACGTCAAGGGCGGCAGCCGCGCCGGGCACACCTACGCCGAGACCTGCACGGGCGAGGGCGTGAGGTACGTTGTGCCGCAGCGCTACGACGTCAACAGGCTCGCCGAGGCGACGCGGTTCTATCTCCGCGTCACGCGCAATTATCGGAATGTTTACCTTGTCGTCAAGGCCGACGGGCGCGAGATCATGCGCAAAAAGCTGCTCCGCGCCGCGCCGGGCGAGATGGAATATGTTTCGCTCAAGGGCGACGCACTGGCAGCCGCGCGCGGCTGTCGCGAGCTGACGTTCGCCATTGACGCGGGTGAGGAGGCTGCAAAATGAACAGACAGATGACATGTATTGTGTGTCCGATGGGCTGCGCGCTGACGGTCACATACGGAATAAATACGCTCGGAACGCCCTGCGACGTCGCCGTCACTGGCAACACCTGCAAGCGCGGCACGAATTACGCGACCGAGGAGCTGGTCTCCCCCTGCCGCACGCTGACGACCACCGTCCGCACCGACGACGACAGCCGCGAGCTTTTGTCGGTCAAGACGTCGGCGCCGATTCCGAAGGATAAGCTGTTCGCCGCCATGGAGCGCGCGAACGCCGTCGTCGCCCACCTCCCCGTGCGTGCCGGCGACGTCCTCGTCCGCGACTTCATTACCCCCGGCGTCAACCTCATCACGTGCCGGGATATGGAATAAAGGACGCGACTCCGGGGCCAGCCCCGGCCCCCGTCAAGGAACGCCTCGGGGCTTTGCCCCGAACCCCACCAAGGGAGCTTTTTGAAAAAAGCCCCCTTGGATCCCGCAAAAACTTTCGGGAAGGGGGAGGCGGCACGGATCCAACGCCGTGTGGCGTTGGCCGCCGCCCGCAGGCGGCGGAACACTCCCCCGCGCTGGCCGCGCTGGCTCCTTGACATGCGGCGCAAAAACGTATATAATAAGGCGAATAAATTTTTGTAAAGCGAGACGAAAAATGAACGAGAGAAAACAATTTGTTCTGATAATGACCGACACGCAGCGTTACGACATGGTAAACTGCTATCGCGAGACGGGGCTGTCGACGCCCAATCTCGACGCGCTGGCCGCGGACGGCGTCCGCTATGAGCGCGCGTACACCACGCAGCCCGTCTGCGGCCCCGCACGCGCCGGACTCTTCACGGGTCAGTTCCCTGCCTGCACCGGCTCGTGGGCTAACGGCATGGCGCTCGGCGACAACGTCAAGACCATAGGCCAGCGCCTGCACGACAACGGCTTCCACTGCGCCTACATAGGCAAGTGGCACCTCGACGGCACCGACTACTTCGGCAACGGCTTCTGCCCCGACGGTTGGGATCCCGACTACTGGTACGACATGCGCCGCTACCTCGAGGAGCTGTCCGAGGACGACCGCATCCGCTCCCGCGCAACCAAAACCATGCGCTTCATCGACTGGACCGAGGACATGACCTACGGCTACCGCGTCGCGCGTCGAGCGCTCGACTTCATGCAGAAGTACCGCGATGAGGACTACTTCCTCGTCGTCTCCTTCGACGAGCCGCACGGCCCCTTCCTCTGCCCCAAGCCCTACGCCGATATGTACCGGGGCTACGAGTTCCCCAAGTCCCCCGCCGTCTGGGATACGCTCGAGGGTAAGCCCGACTACCAGAAGGTCTGGGCCGCAGAAAAGGGTCCCGATACCGACCGCGACAACCTCAAAATCAAAGCCCCTGCCCTCTTCGGCTGCAATTCCTACGTCGACGACCTCATCGGACGCGTCGTCCGCGAGGTGCCGAGCGACGCCGCTATCCTCTATACCTCCGACCACGGCGACCTGCTTCAGTCGCACTGCCTGTTCGCCAAGGGCCCCGCAGCCTACGACGACGTCGCGCGTATCCCCTTCATCATGCGCCTGCCCGGCGGCGTGCGCGGCGGCGTCTACGATAAGCACCCCGTCTCGCACATCAGCGTCTGCCCCACCATCATGGAGTTCTTCGGCCTGCCCGTCCCCAAGGTCATGCAGGGCGAGAGCATACTCGCAACCGGCATGAGCACCGACGCCGAGGCTCCGGAGCTCGTCTTCTACGAGTTCACCCGCTTCGAGCAGGATCACGACCACTACGGCGGCCTTCAGCCCATGCGCGCCGTCACCGACGGCCACTATAAGCTGTCGCTCAACCTCATGTCGACGGACGAGCTGTACGACCTTGAGGCCGACCCGTACGAGCTGCACAACCTCATCGACGATACCGCCTACGCGGAGATCCGCAACCGCCTGCACGACGCTATACTCGACAGCATGTGCACCCGTCGCGACCCCTTCCGCGGCTACTATTGGGAGTGCCGCCCCTGGCGTACCGACGCCCCCGCGCCCCACTGGCGCTGGCGCGGCTGGACACGTCAGCGCGAGGAGGAGGAATACGAGCCGCGTCAGCTTGACTACGTCAACGGCCTCGTCATGAACCACCCCCAGCGCAAAAAGATAAGCAACAGCAATGTAAAATTTGAAAGCCTCGAGCAGCTGACCGACTGGCTGCGCCACTACGACGACTGATGAACGTGCTGATAAAGCCGGCGTCCGGCGCCTGCAACATGCGCTGCCGCTACTGCTTTTACAACGACGAAATGGCCAACCGAGAGACGGGCGTCGTCGGCCTGATGAGCCGCGAGACGCTTGAGACCGTCGTGCGGCGCGTGCTTGAGCGCGCCGAGCGCGAGTGCGTTTTCATGTTCCAGGGCGGCGAGCCGACGCTCGCCGGGCTAGACTTCTACCGCGCGCTCGAGGGCTTTGTCGCAAAGTACAACACGCGCTCGCTGCGCGTCAGCTACGCCATACAGACCAACGGCTTCGCCGTCGACGAGGAGTGGGCGGCGCTGTTCGCGCGCATGAAGTTTCTCGTCGGGCTGTCGCTCGACGGCGGACGCGAGCTGCACGACGCCAACCGTCGCACGCCCGCCGGGCGCGGGACGTTTGACGCTGTCATGCGCGCGGCGCGGCTTTTTGAGCGGTACGGCGTCGAATTCAACATACTGACCGTTGTGACGGGTGCGACGGCGCGCGGAGCGCTCAGGCTGCACAACTTTTTCGATGCGCAGGGCTTCCGGTATCAGCAATACATTCCCTGTCTTGACCCGCTGTGCGGCGCGGACGGCGACTCTCACGTCGCGCTCACGTCCGACCAGTACGCGACCTTTCTCTGCCGCACCTTCGACGCGTGGTACGACGACCTTGTCCACGGCAGGTACGTCTACAACCGGACGTTCGAGAACTACATGGCGATTCTCATCGGGCAGCAGCCCGAGAACTGCGGCATGGCTGGTATCTGCTCGCCGCAGTACGTCATCGAGGCAGACGGCGGCGTCTACCCCTGCGACTTCTACGTGCTGGACGAATACCGTCTCGGCAGCATTCTGACGGACAGCTTTGAGTCCCTCGACGCGCGGCGCGAGGAGCTGGGCTTTATATCTCGTTCCCGCGAGCTGCATCCGGACTGCCGTGCCTGTCCCTACCTCGCGCTCTGCCGCGGCGGCTGCTACCGCGAGCGGGTGGCCGTCCCCGGCTCGGATGTACCGAAAAACCGCTTCTGCGCGGCGTACCTGAAATTTTTCCCCTACGCGGGGGAGAGGCTGCGGGCGGCGGTGAAGTTAATCGCGTACGAGCGGAGAGGGTAAATTGGTTTAATTAATTTAATTGATTTTGCGGTTCTCGCAGGTGTGGCCTGCGAGAACCGCAAAAACAATTTAACTTAACCGCATACGGGCATATGCCAATACTCCCCCCTTCAGAAGAAGGCTTCCCCACCCGCCAACATCCCCGGCGCTACACCCGCGAGGGTGTAAGCCCCGACCTTGCCCGCGCGGCTCATGCGTCCGGCGGCGCGGGCGGCAGCGCACAGAACGGAGCCCGTGAAAAACGCGTTTGAGTGCAGTTCGAGCCGCAGCGTCAGGCGGTCAACGCCGCCGCTGACGCCCACCCGCTCGACAAGTCCGCAGTGTCTGTCCGAGGGGTTGCGTCTGTCCGCAGGACGGTGTCGGTTGCCGAAATCGTCACCGTCGCCGACTATGCGCTCAAACTCCTCCTCCGTGACGAAATTCACCCTCGTCTCGTAGCCGCGAAAGTACTCGTGGGCGCGGATGGCGCGCTCGAGCGCCGCGCGGTCGGTATCCCCGGACGCGACTATGTAGCACTCCCGCCTGTGCAGCGCCTGTGTGACGAGGTGCCCGTCCGGAACCTCGGCGAGCACCACGTCGGCGTCGAGAGGTATCGTGAACTGAACCGCCCGCTCGACGCCCGGCAGGCTGCGCAGAAACTCCGTGTGCCCGCGGCTGATGCCCGGCCCCCACTGCGTCAGCGTCTGTCCCTGCGGCAGCACCGCCTCGAAATACAGCCGCGCAAGCGACATGAGCCCCGGATCCCAGCCCGCGCCCGTGATGGCGACGTGCCCGCCTTCGTGCGCCGCCGCGTCAAGCGCCGACAGATGCGCGTCAAGCGACTCGTGGCGGTCGAAGCTGTCGACTATGCTGCAAAGCCGCGCAAAGCGGGGCGAGTCACGCGGCAGATCGTCGGCGCTGCCGCCGCACATGACCACGACGTCAAGTCCCGCCGCCCGCTCTGCGACCGTCTCCGGGTCGCCCGCGTCCCAGACCGGGACGTCCGTCTGCGCCTCCACCGCGCGCGGACGACGCGTGAATATTCCGCACAGCTCGAGGTCGGGAAAGCTCCGCAACGCCGCCTCGACCCCGCGCCCGACGTGCCCGTAACCGTTGATTGCTATCTTCATATGCAGCCCTCCGTTTCAGGTACAGTATATGTTTTCGCGCACCCGCTTGACACGTGCCGCCTTTATTGATATAATAGCCACAGGAAGGCGTGCTCTCGCACCCCTTCACGGCTGTCGCCTCATCGCGCTTCGCGCGGCTGTGGCATTGACGGCTTCGCAAAAATGCTCTTGCCAGCAAGCATTTTTGCTTCATGGTATAATTATTATGATTATCAACGAAAGCGAGGCTCACAATGAATATACGACCACTGCTGGAGCTCACCGCACTGACGCTGGTCTGCGTTCCGCTTATGCTCACGGCCTGCGCGGGTCACGGCGGCGGGACGGGTACGTCAACGCCGTCGACATCAGACACTGCGGACACTTCGGACACCGCCGACACCTCGTCTGCGACCGTTACAGATACATCCGCCGCGGACACTTACGCTCCGGAGACGACCGCCCCGCTGCCGGTCGAATTCAACATAGGCGGTGTCTCGGCGGGCAAGTTCACGGCGATATACTCGGCCTCGGCCGAGCCCGAGGAGGGGACGACCATCGTCCGCGCGCTCGCGTCGCTGCTGCGCGAGGCGGGGCTGGGACTCATGCAGGCGTCCGACGCGCGGCAGAACGAGTCCGAGCACAAAATTTTCATCGGGCGGACGAACGACGCCTACTCGACCTCGCTCTACGAGGCGGGCTTCGGGACGTTCGACTACCGTCTCGAGGTCAGGGACGGCCACCTCTACCTTGCGGGCGGCTCCTGCTTTGCGCTTCAGTACTGCGTCAACCTCATGCGCGACGACTACCTGCTGCGCGGTCTCTCGCTTGACGACGGGCTGGTGCTCACCGGCTCCGCTTACGGCAAGCAGCTCTACGCGCTCGAGTCGGGCGCCGACGTCCGCATTATGAGCAACAACGCATGGAACTGCGACGACAACCAGCCCGCCTGGGCTGAGATGGGCGAGGACTGCTCGGCGAAGGTGCGCTCGGTCGGTCTTGCGGGGACGTACATGGCTTACGCGCCCGATGTCATCTGCTTTCAGGAGATGACGGTGCAGATGGTCAGTCTTTTGCGCCGCGAATTCAGGAGCAACGGCTGGGAGTACGGCCTCATCACCTATTCGACCTCCGCGCAGAACGACTACACCTGCATTCTCTATCGCACCGACACGCTCGAGCTGATAAGCAAGGGGCGGCACCAGTTTGACTACGGCTCGGATGCCGGATCCAAGTCCTACGACTGGGGGCGGTTCCGTCACAAGGCGACGTGCAAGGAGTTCATCGCGCTCTCGACGCACCTATGGTGGAAATCTGAGGCCGCGCAGGCTGGCAGCGACGCGATGCGTGAGCGTCAGGCGGCCGAGATTGTGGCCGAGGCGGACGCGCTGATTGCGAAATACGGCGTTCCCGTCTGGGTGATGGGCGACTTCAACACGCGCACGACGAGCGCGGCGTTCCGCGTGTTCACCTCGGGCGGTTTCAGCGACGCGTTTGACATTGCGACCGTCTACGCCGACGACAACAGCGGCTACCACACCTGCACGCGCCAGACATTTGCGCGCGAGAAGCAGTCGAAGCCCTACAAATCGAATGCGATTGACCACATACTCCTAAAGAACCCCGGCGCGACGGAGGTTCTGACTTTCAATCACGTGAGGCCGTATTTTTATATTAAGTTGGCGGATCATTATCCGTTGTATGCAGATGCCAAGCTGGGGTGAGAGTGTGGGCGTATTGCATATGCTCCTATGCTGAAAGGTTAGTTTTAGCCTTGGCAGGCTGACGCCGTGGCGAATTCCGACGTGTTCGAAGTGTACTCGCCGAACGTCGGCGGGACGTTAAGAACTGTACTTTTCTGCCGCG
>CAVIBA010000076.1:2384-9534 GCA_963640785.1 Bulleidia sp. | reverse complement strand
TTTTTTTAACTTTTTGGTCTCACATCATTGACAAATGTACATTTTTTGTCGGAACACTGTCTCAATGTCTGTTGATTTATATCTCTCCGCGTGTTATAATAAACTAGAGTAGATTTTTCACGTTACGAGAGGGAATATTGCTGTGACACACAATAACTACGGAGTAAACAGCCTGCGCCAGAAGCAGAAGAACCACGGGCTGGTGCTTGAAATAATCGCTACCGGGGAGGCGGTATCCCGGACGGACATCTCCGCCCGGATAGGGCTGACCAAAATGGCGGTGACGAATATAGTCTCAGAGCTGATGGAGCAGGGTTTTGTCGCTGAGACCGAGAAAATGAGCAATGCCGCCGTCGGTCGCAATCGTGTCATGCTTGACATATCCCCAAGAGCGCCGCTGGTAGTCGGTGTGTACATTTCCCGTATGTCGGTGACGGCGGTGCTGACGGATCTGCGGCTGAGGCTGATCTCAAAGGCGGAGCAGCCGCTGTCCGACGAGTCGCGCCGCACGCTGACGGATAAGCTGTACTGCGTGCTTGACAAAGTGATAGAGACCGCGGGAGGCGCGGACCGTGTGCTTGGTGTGGGTGTGTCGTCGATAGGTCCGCTTGACAGTCGCGACAACCGAATACTCAACCCGCGCGGCTTTTTCGGTATATCCGATTATTCGTTCGGACGTCTGATAGGCGAGCGCTACGGCCTGCGCGTGGTAAGCAACAACGACATGAATGCCGCCGCACTCGCCGAGCGGCTGTACGGCCGTGGGCGCGCGTACAACGATTTCATCTATGTGGGACTTACCGCCGGCGTTGGCGCCGGTATCGTCACGCAGGGGCAGCTGTTTCAGAACAACAGCAGTTTTGCAGGTGAGATCGGGCACGTTCAGGCTGACAGCCACGGCGAGTTGTGCGAGTGCGGAATGCGCGGCTGTCTTGAGCAGTACGCAAGCATGCCGGTGGTGCTCGGTAAGCTGAAAGAGGCGACCGATATGCCGGAGCTTGGTTATCGCGATATACGCAACTGCTGGTCGCTGCCTGATTGCCGCCCCGTGTTCGACTGTTTGACCGACAAAATCTCGCTTGTGCTGACAAGTGTGGCGAATCTGCTCAATCCCGAGTGTATAATTATAGGACACGAGGGCTATTATCTGCCGGTGGAGTGCCTCGAGAGAATAGAGGGCTTTGTCAACAGCCACATTCTGGCCGCGAGCCACACCAGAGTGCGGGTGATTCATTCCGGCTTCGGAGAGGACGCGCCGCTGGTCGGTGGAGCGTGCTGTCTGCTTCGCGAGCTGTTTGACGGGGAGCTGTGACACGGTGTGTCAGTCAAATTGTATAAAAAACAAGTCTTATTTTCGGCAATTAGTATATTGACTTTATTAATTGGCCGCGGTATAATTAAAACGAAAAATAACACATGCTCTGAAATGATGTTTGGGCGGGAAGGGGCTTTTATGAGAAAAATATGGCCTTTTGTGATGGTAGCGCTTATGCTTGGGTGTCTGTGTATGCCGTGCTTACCCGTTAGTGCGGAACATGGCCGCGTCGAGCTGCCGGGTGAGCTGATACACGATTTTTCCGACGCCGCGCTTACCGGCGGACGTGAGCTGAAGATCAGTGCTGAAGTCCCGGCCTTTGGGCTCGGCAACTATTTCTATGTGTGCGCCGAGGTGTACGTCGGAGATATATCCCGCCTGTCCGACAGCTGCGCCTTTACCGTCAGCTCGTCGCCTAAGGAGCGGGTGAGGGAGCTGTCAGTCAATCTCGCTGAGTACGGTCTTAAGAACGGTTGGAATACCGTGTTCATTTACATTCCGGATTTCAGAATTTCGGGGTACATGTACGACAGCTCGTCGTATGAGGGTGTGTGCGATATTATGAATATATGCCGTCTGACACTGCGCTGGTACACCAAGTACACCGCGGGCGGCGCCGATGTCCGGCTTGGTCGCGTCATGGCCGCAGACAGCAATATATCAGTTGCCATTCCGGATGGAAAGTACCGCGTAGGCAACGGCGCTGTCGCCATGACGGACAATGCCTGCTCCGGCTCGGCGACCGCGAACGGGTCAAAGCAGCTTGTGCGACTCGAGCCGCCGGTCAGCAGCGGCAGTGTGGATATTTCATCGAAAAAGTATATATACTTCTGGCTGTACATTTCGGATGCCGCTCTGGACGGAAGCGTGGGGGCCGAGTCGTTCGAGCTGTGTTCGGGCGGCATATGTGATGTTAACGAAAACGCCATTTACATCAACCGCGGCAGCGGCTCGCTTTGCGGAATTTACGGCAGGCTGAAGTCAGGGTGGAATGAGTTTCTTGTGCCAGTTGGCTACTTCAGCCAGGTGACAAATAAGTCGGGCGATCCGACGCAGGGGTGCGACTTCGCGGGCGTCAACTACATACGCATTTATTTCCGTACGGTGGAAAATACCGGCGGCGTGGAGGTTGTTTACGCCGTCAGCACGATATACGCCGTGAATATGGAGAATTTAGTCAGAATGTCCGCCGTCACTACAACGGATACCGGATCTTCTGCGGTGACGACCGTACTTCCGGCGACAGCCGGAGACGCGGTGACAACATTACCGCAGGACACCGCTTCTGAGCCGTCCGGCGGCTGCGGAGGGGTGGTTATGGCGGCCCCGTTTCCTGCGGCGTGTGTTGGAGCGGCCACGGCAGTTGCCGTCAGACGAAGAAAAAACAAAAAATAAATATATTTCAGGAGGGTTTGCCATGAGAAAACTCGACATGCGTCCGGCGGTACTTTTGATGCTACTGCTGTTGTGTCTCCCGTTTGCCGCGGCCTGCACAACGCCGGGGAATAGCGGTGACACCACAACTACCCCTGCGTCCACCAGCAGCACGGGAACGCCTGCTGACACCTCGACAAGCTACACGGCCAACGTGCCGCAGGGGCTTGACTATGGGGATCAGCCTTTCCGTGTGTATGCCTATCCTAAGAATGCCGCCTGGTCGGACAGCGACTGGCAGTGCACTACAGGCCCGGACGGCGGAGTCGTCAATGACGCGGTCTACAAGCGCTCACGCTTTACCGAGGATCAGCTCGGTGTCAGAATCGAGATAACCCACGCCGCGGCATACACAAACTGCAACGACCTCGTTATGGCGATAACGTCCGGAGAGGATCTGTACGACATTGCCAACGTCAACTGCCTGCTTAGCTTCATGCTGGCGGAAAACGGGCATGTCGTTGAGCTCAACACTATGGATACGCTCGATATGACCGCACCATGGTGGGACGCAAACTGTGTCGCCGACCTGTCTGTCAATCACAAAAACTTCTGCCTGACAGGAGATATCGGCACCATGTACAAGCGCTCAATATCGACGGTTCTGTTCAACAAGCAGATTTTCGCGCAGCATACCGAATTTCCGAATGTGTACGACCTTGTGCGCGATCAGCAGTGGACGCTTGACTGGATGTATACCATGTCGTCGGTGGTTGCCGACGACCTCGACGGCAACGGTGTACGCGATCTGAATGACCAATACGGTCTGGTGTACTTTGCGACCATGGCGAGCACACTGCCAATCGCGGGCGGTGTCAGGTATGCGACCAAAAACAGCGATGACGTGCCCGAGATGATGCTTTACTCTGAGCGCTGTGTCAACCTGCTGAACAAATCCGCACAGCTGCTGTACGACAAAACGCTTTCTTACAATGTGAATGCCAACAATCAGGAATACAGCGTAATGGACGATATATTCATGTCAAACTGCGCCCTGTTTTATTACGGTGAGCTGCACTCGGCGGAGGACATGCGCGGGATGGATTCCGATTTCGGCATACTTCCAATGCCCAAGTATGACGAGGCACAGGACGGCTACCACCACACCATAAACGCCAATGTCGCGGCGGTTTTGGTGGTTCCGAAGTCCAATCTTAAGCTGGATATGACGGGTTATGTACTTGACACGCTGGGAGCTGAGAGCAAAAACGTGCTGACACCGGCTTACTACGAGCTTAACTTACAGGGGCAGATAAGCAAGGACGTGGAGTCGACCATATCTCTTGACATTATCATAAGCACGCTGCGCTATGACATCGGCTATCTGGCTGTCCGTCCGGCGGGGGCCATGATGCGTGCACTCAACACTGCTTATTCAACCGACCTCGCGTCGGCCTACAAGCGTCAGATGTCCACGATTAATAAGACACTCAAGACGCTGGTTGAGTCTATAGCGGAGAGTTACAGCTGACAAGCAGAGGCGGAGGAGTTTGCCCGACGCTATGATATTGCACTGCTTTATACGGCAGAAATCAGAAATCCTAAAAAATAAAATTATAAACCGGAGGTCAACCATGAGAAAGATTCTGTCTGTTGCTTTGATGCTTGCCTTGATGCTGTCAATGCTGACGCTCGGCATCACCGCCACCGATGCGCTGTCCCCAGAAGTGCCGGATATTCCGGAGGGCGTTTATTCCGTCAGGGACTCCGCCATGCAGCTCACGAAGGAGATCACCGTGGGCAACACAACCCAGGCGTCCAAGGCGGTGCGAATAGTGCCTGCCATGGCCGCCGACAGCCTAGATATTTCGGGCAAGCAGTACATATACGTCTGGATATACGTTTCGGACGAGACAATGCTGTATGACAACAATGGCGACAGCATTGAGCTGTGCTCGGGCGGCAACCGCGACACCGAGGAGAGCGCCCTGAATTTTTATTACGACAAGGCGATGGTTCCTACCATAAACTATGATTATGCCCGTCTTGACCGCGGATGGAACGAATATCTGCTGAAGCTGGACGACTTTATGATCGATGACGGCGGCTCATGCGACCGTACGAGGCTGAACTATGTTGGCTTTGTCATGCGCTCAAAGCCCGAAGGGCTTACATTTGCGATAGGGCCGATGTATGCCGCAAACATGGAGGATCTGAGCTTTGATGCGTCCAAAGTGACTACGGTCGTCGACGGCGAGACCACACCCGAGGAAACGTTGCCTCCGCTTGTGACCGAGCCTGTAACAACGCCGGGAAATACAGAGCCGACGTCCACAACTCCCGGAACGACGCCCTCCACGCCCGTTTCAACGCCCAAGGATACGACCACGACTGCGAATACAGGCAGGCAAGGCGGCTGCGGTTCGGTTGCGGAGACGGCGGCGCTGTTGCCGGTCGCGCTGTTTGGCGCTGCGGTTGTTGTAAAACGGCGCAAACGCGGATGAGAACGTGGAATTGCAGGATATGAATAAATCATTGAAGATGATTTGTCTCTTTCTGACGCTCATTATGTGCGCTACTTCCGCCCCGCTTGCATCTGTGGCGCAGGACGACGAAACGCTTAGCGTAGTGTCAAGCAACGTGCTTTTTGACGACACAAGGGACACGGTTTACCGTATGCATTGCTTGGCTGAGACATATGCGCGGCTTGACGCAGATATTATTTGTCTTCAGGAGGCGCGTTCGCGTCAGATGGAGGCGCTGTATCCGCTGATGGATGGTTATGAGCGCGTCACATTTTCTGGTGTTGATGACGACAGAATGTATCAGCAGATGCTCTATCGTCAGAATGATTTCACCGTGGTAAGAAGCGGCTTCACCCGATTTCGTGAGGGCGTAATTCCGTGGGGTGTCAGCTGGGCGGTATTCAATCGGAACCGCGACGGTCGCCGTTTCGCGGTTATGAGCACGCACCTGACTATTATCAGCGACACCTACGACAAGGGCGCAAGCAACTCGGTCGAGGGCGTGCAGTACCGCAAAAACGATTGTGACACGATACTTTCACTCATCACCACGCTGCGGCGCACATATGAAAATATCCCCGTGATGGTGTGCGGCGACTGGAACGCTGATGTGGGTGCAGCGGAGCTTAATGCGATGGATAATTCTGCCTTTATGCGCGACGCCATGAAGGTGGCTACACTTAGCGCTGACACCAAAACTTCGACCGCTCACAAAATATGCCGTATGCCGACCGCCAACGGCGGGAATATAATAGACCACATTTACGTTTCAATTGATACACTTGAGGTGAAGATGCACAAGACGGTTGCCGACGGAGTTGTGATACAGGGGAGCGATCATTGTCCGGTGGTGGCGCGGGTAAAATTCAAATAATTTCAGAGAGGAAGATACAACATGGACAAAAGCAAAGCCACCGCGCTTGCGGCGGACTATTACCGTCGCGCTGGCATTGTCATGACACAGGCGGAGCTCGATAACATCGAGGTGGCCGATTTCGGCCTCGGTGAGCTTGAGAAGACAGGGCTCGAGTTGGTAGTGTACATAAACACAGATATATACTGCGCTAAGGAGATGGTGCTGTTCCCGGGGCAGACCTGCCCGGAGCACCGCCACGCGCCGCTTCCCGACATTGGATACAACGGAAAGCAGGAGACGTTCCGTTGCCGTTGGGGTGAGGTGTATCTCTATGTTGAGGGCGAGCCTGCGCATAAACGCGCCATACATCTTCCCGATGAGGAGGCACACGGGTATTATACTGTTTTCCACGAAATCAGGCTGACGCCGGGGGAGCAGTACACCATAATGCCGGATACGCGTCATTGGTTTACGGCGGGACCTGACGGCGCCGTAATTTCCGAATTTTCCACCACAAGCCGCGACGAGCTTGACATATTCACCGACCCGCGCATAAAGCGCCTTTCTTAAGGCAATGAAAGGATAGAACATGAATATTTCAACCAAGCTACAGCGCATAGGACAGGGAGCCGATTCCCGCGGCCCGACGCTAAGGATATGCTCAGAGATCAGATGCGTGTATAATCTGTCCTCGGTACGCGGCCACATATATGACGGCGTCATTGAAGAGGAGGTTGACCGGCTGCTCGAGCGTCAAAAGATTCAGGGGGCCCTGACGCTTGGCGACGCACACGCAATGGAGCAGAAGCTGTCGGCGCTGTCCTCCGAGATAAAGGCCTACAACGTGCACTGCATTGCTCACGCGCATATTGACATGAACTGGCGCTGGGGCTATCAGGAGACCGCCATTGTCACCATCGACACCATGCGCACCATGCTTGATCTCATGCGTGATTACCCTGAGTATAGGTTTTCGCAGTCACAGGCATCGGTCTACCGTGTTATCGAGCAGCTCGCGCCAGATATGCTCGGGGAGATAAAGCAACGCGTGCAAGAGGGGCGCTTTGAGGTCACGGCATC
>CAVIBA010000076.1:0-2374 GCA_963640785.1 Bulleidia sp. | reverse complement strand
TGGGTGGAGGGCGACAAAAACATGGCGTCGCTCGAGTCGCTCATACGACAGACTTTATATACAAGGGAGTACCTTGCTCGCCTGCTTGACATTTCGCCCGATACACTGCGGCTCGATTTTGAGCCCGACACCTTCGGGCACAGTCTGAATCTGCCCGAGATACTTGGCAGCGTCGGGGTTGACAGATATTATCATTGCCGCGGGTGTGATTTGCGGCAGATTTATCGCTGGCGCGCTCCGTCTGGGCGCACAATGCTCGTGTATCAGGATGCCATGGGGTATCTCGGCAGTATTTCGCCCGCTTGTTTTACTGACACGGCGCTTCAGTGCGCCGACATTGCGCCGGAGTTGCGGCATATAGCCAAGCTGTACGGCGTAGGCGACCATGGAGGCGGACCGACGCGCGCCGATATTGAGTCGATAATTGACATCGGCAGCTGGCCGCTTATGCCGACGCTGATATTCAGTACCCACTGTGCGCTTTTCGACGAGCTCGAAAAGCTGGCCGACAGCTACCCGCTCGTCGGGAACGAGGAGCAGAATTTTGTGTTTACCGGATGTTACAGCTCGCAGTCGCGCATAAAGATGGCCAATAAGGTGGCTGAGGTGCGGCTCGGTGACGCAGAGACGGTCACAACGCTTGTCCGGGGCGCACTCGGCAAGCCGCAGCAGCCCGATGTTATGCGCGAAGGATGGATGCCGGTGCTGTTTTCACAGTTCCATGACATACTGCCGGGCTCCGGTATGATAGAGACGCGGGAGTACGCGCTCGGGCAATTTCAGCAGTCCATGGCGTACGCGCAGGCGCAGGTCAACTCGGCCATGCGCATGCTGGCTGACAATATCGACACGTCGAAAATAGCGTTCTCGCCCGCAGGCGCCACGCGATCTGAGGGCGGCGGTGTCGGCTGCCTTGCGGATTACCGAAACATGTTTCGCTTCTCGGCTGCCGAACGCGGACGCGGGGGCGTGAGAGTCTATCACGTGTTTAACCCCACGGCGTACGAGCGCCGCGAGACGATGGAGCTTATGGTCTGGGACTTTCCGTACAAGGCGGCAAATATACGCGTGACGGACGGTGTGGGAGTCGATGTGCCTTTTGCAGTCGTGGCCGAACGCCAGAATTATTGGAGGCACACCTACTCGAAGCTGTTGATTGACGCAACGCTGCCTCCGCTCGGGTATGCTACATACATTGTCTCAAACGGAGACTATCCCGCCGAGCCGGAGCCGAACTATTTTGTATTTCAGCGCCGCGATATGATAACGGACGCTCCGCCGGTGCTTGAGAACGAGCACATCCGTGCCGAATTTGACAGCCGGACGATGGAGATTGTGTCGCTTACCGACAAACAGACCGGCCGTCGGCTCATAGATCGCCCCGCCGCAATGTTCCAGCTGATACGTGAAAATCCGCGCCACGGTATGACATCATGGCGTGTAGGTGAGATCATGTCATGCGAAAATCTCAATGAAAACTGCGCTGTGCGCCGCCTCGGCGAGCGGTTCAATGACTTGCAGTCTGAGCTTGATTATGAGATAGGTTCCTCACGCTCCAGGCTGAGAGTGACAGTCCGACTGCCGAAGCACAGCCGGGGACTCATATTCGACGTGTGCTGCGACTGGCTTGAGACTCCGGTTGTGGGTGAATTTGTGCCGCAGTTGCGCTTTGCCGTCCCGGTGGCTTACGACGTGCGGCACAGTCAAAGCGATATTCCGATGGGCGATATTGACCGTCCCACGCTTGCACATGACGTGCCCTGCATAGGCGGATTTCAGCTGTGCGGCGACGGCGGTGCTGACATACTGCTTTGCAGCGACTCAAAATATGCCTACCGCGCGTGGGACAACGTGGGTTCAGTCACGCTGCTCCGTAGCAGCTACGACCCCGACCCATTCCCTGAGCTCGGACAGCACCGCATGAGTCTGTGTGTCGGCATAGTTCACTCGACGGCTGAGGCCGTCCGGCTCAACACCGTGCTCGCACACCCGCCGATCTATACCAGCGCGCCGTCCGCTCCGCACGCGGGGACGTTGCCGCTGAGCGGAGTTTTGCTGAATACACGGTTTGAGACAGATAGCCTCGAGCTTGTCACAGTCAAGTCGGCGGAGAATGGCGGCGGCGTGGTCGTGCGTCTGCTCAATCGCGGAGACAGCCCGGCTGTCGCGCACATTGGTGCCGCGTGGAGGCTGAATCGTGTCTGCACAGTCGATAATGCGGAGCGGCCGCGCGATGATGTTGAGGTGGTGCGGTCCGGTCGTGAGGCGCGGCTGACAGTGGCCGCGCATACTGCGGTGGCTGTTGTTTTGGAGTAGGTCAAGTTTGAAACAAACATCTAACACATGTACTTTGCTACGACAAAAAAGAGTACAA
>CAVIBA010000075.1:0-9567 GCA_963640785.1 Bulleidia sp. | reverse complement strand
TCACTTTTTCTATATCTTTTTTATTTTTCAGTCTCACATCTATTGTAACACTACAACGGATTGCATCAGTCGCCGCATAATTGTGTTGACACGGTGCTCGAAATATGGTATAATATTATATTGTGGGAACACACGGCCTGCGCGGCTACATAGTATATGTAATCCACAGCCGGAGCGCCGTTATCTGCACTGCGCCAGATAGAAAAAGGATAAAATGAAAAGATTCGATGTAGCCATCATCGGCGGCGGCATCGGAGGCCTCATGGCAGCCTACCGTCTCCATCGCAACGACCCCTCGCTGAAAATCGTAATTCTCGAGCGAGGCAACGCAATTGACCATCGCCACTGTCCCGCAGGTAAGGACAAGACCTGCGCACACTGCAAGATTTGCTCGATAACGTCCGGTTTTGCCGGTGCTGGAGCATTTTCGGACGGTAAATTCAATCTCGGCACCGCGTACGGAGGCACTCTCGGCGAGGAGCTGGGCGACGACAGAGCCAATTTCTACATCAACGAAGTCGACAAAATACTTAACGAATACTGCACCTCGGGCGTGCCCGAGATATACCGCTCCAACGCGGCGCTGGCGCTCAAGTGCCTGCAGCACAACCTGCGCCTGCTCGACATGAACGTCAAGCACCTCGGCACCGACAACAACTTTCTCACCATGCGCAACCTCATCCACGCACTGGACGAGATGGGCGTTGAAATGCACTCAAACTGCGAGTGCACCAGCGTCACCGGCAAGGATGGCGACTACCTGCTCCACATGGCGGGCGGGGACGAGCTGTCCGCGTCTCACATCATCATCGCGACCGGGCGCGGCGGCGCGGCGTTCGTCGAGAACTTCTGCAACGAGCACGGCGTTCACATGCTTTCGAACTCAGTCGACATCGGCGTGCGCGTCGAGATGAAAGATCTCATCTGGCGCGAGTTTTCGGATAAAATATACGAGCCGAAAATTCTTTACCGTACAAAGACATTTGAGGATCGCTGCCGCATGTTCTGCTTCAACAAGGGCGGCATAGTCTCGGCCGAGAACAACCACGGCATCATCACAGCCAACGGTCACGCCTTCGCCGAGCCCGACAAAAAGACGGACAACTGCAACTTCGCCATACTCTCGAGCATTCACTTCACCGCGCCGTTCGACCAGCCCACGCAGTACGCCGAGAACATCTCGCGTCTGGCGAACATGATCGGCAACGGAAACGTGCTGGTTCAGCGCTTCGGCGACCTCATCCGCGGCCGCCGCACCAACGACCACCGTCTCGGCCAGAACAGCGTCATCCCGACGCTCAAGGCAACGGCGGGCGACATTTCGCTCGTCCTTCCCCACCGCACGCTGACCAACATCATCGAGACGCTGTACGCGCTCGACCAGGTCGCGCCCGGCACCGCCAACGACGACACCCTGCTCTACGGCTGCGAGAGCAAATACTACTCCATCCGCCCCGTCTTTATGAACGACCGCTTCGAGCTCGTGCCGAACGTCTACATAATCGGCGACGGCAGCGGCATCTGCCGCGGCCTTTCCCAGTCCGGCGCGATGGGCATATACGTCGCAGACTGCATCACAGGCAAATAAGCAAATAACAAAAGCGCTTCCCCAGTGGCAAAAGCCGCAGGAGGAGCGCTTTTTGTCTTCATTTGTACCATAAAGTTTTTTGATACAAGTGGGGCATCAAGCATGTTACACAGAAAATTTGACCAGTTTTCGGGCAATATGACGTATTGACAGGTTGACATGAATATGATATCATGAATGTGGAGATGGCGCCAATTTCCGAAAAAATACGAGCAAGGAGGGCAACAAATGAAAAGAAAACCCACAAAAATCCTGACCTTCTGTATGATTTGCTTCATTTTACTCGCCCCGCTCGGTATAGTCGCCGAATACTCAGCAAGAGAAAACGGTGACGTCATGGCGGGAACGCCCGAATCAAATCGAATTTACACCATTGGAACTCAAAATGTAAACAACAGGGTATTTGACGTTCAAAACGCACAAACCGCCGACAACTCCGTGGTTTGGACCTATCCCTATAACGGGGATGAATGCCAGGAATGGCGGTTCATCAAGCAGGGTTCCGACTACGCAATTCAAGACACACACAGTGGTAAATATCTGACCGTAAAAAACAATTCCTCGTCTACTGATGCTGAAGTAGTAATCAGCAGCCGCCCCTCTTCCGGCTATTCAACCGGACAATTGTTCCGGGTTGAGCAGATAGGAACGAGTATGCGATACAGGCTTCTTACTAAGTGCAGTAATTACACGCTTGCTATTGGCTTCAACAGTTCATATTATCTGCGCCAACTTGCTATGACAAATGCCACTGCGAAAATTTATCTAACCGAATCCGCTCCGTATCATGGACTTCAGGAGGGCTATGTTCACATCCAGCAGTATAATACGTCATATTCGATTTATGACAAAATGCTTGGTGTTCATTCAGCCTCGTCGGGGCTCACGTACAGTCAGTACAGCAATAGCGCAACATTTGAATGGCGTGTAAGATACGAGGGAAATAGCTGCTTCACAATCTCATGCGATGGGTACTATCTGCGATATGCCGGAACCTCCCCCGGAGCAACGGTTTCGGTGTCAGGCACGTATTCGGCGACTTATTGCCTATGGAAAATCACAAAGACCGGAAATTATTATCAATTTACGCCCAAAAACGCTGTTTCTTCAATAGCATTAGGGGTAAGTTCAACCACACCTCAGCTTGTTTATACAAGCACTGATACGAGCAAGTGGCGTGTAATTCGGTCTCATGATTATTCAGATTACAACATGACCATATACGCAGCAGAGGATCGCTCGCATAGTAATAATTATCAATCTCACTCGGATATTTTCCACTATGCTTGCTCGGCGTTGTATCTAAGAGGAAAAGATAATCAAAATCTAATCTTTACCAACAACGCTTCTCCCGACTATACTCAAACCGACATCACGTATTTCATGAAGAACAGCAGTATTTTCGTCTTAAGAGCCCACGGAAGCTCGACATCGTTTCTCTTAAATGCCCGCGACGGCAACGGAAATAACATTGGCACGGCTGTAACCTACAACCTTTCACTGATCAATAATTTAGGCAGCAGTGAGTTGAACAGTCTCAAATGTGCATTATTCATATCGTGCCATTCAGCAGAAGGAGCGTATACAAGCAGTTCATCATCAAATTTTGTAAAAGCAGTAGTCAATCGTGGCGCACGTAGTGCAATAGGGTTTGACGGTTTGGTCGATTGTAGAAAAGCGTCTAATTTTGCCAATTTGTTCTTCAAGTATTACGCTCGGGCTCGCAACATCGATCAAGTAGTCGCTAGAGAAGCATTTGAATCTGCACTAGAACTTACCGAAAGTGATTATGCTGAAGGCTCCTACATGCCGTACTTTTATAATGGGATGACTACAATCAAGTTCCCTATAAACTGACGTTTGTTTTTGAAAGGAGAACAGATTAAAATGAAAAAATTAATATCAATCGCCCTGCTTTTAGCCGTTTTTATTCTCGTCTTTTCAGCCTGCTCCCTTGCGGATGATGCTAAGTCCGGCTACTTACCCATGACTGCTTATATCGAGTGTGGAGGTGCAGAGGGGTCAAATTCGTCAATAGATCCCTCACGTCAGTACGTTTCCATTAGAAATGAGGATATTTCTGAGCCAACAAACACCACTCTCGCTGTGACAATTCTCGGAACTCAGTACAATGCTAACTATGTTGGTAAAGAAGCCATGAGTTTCGGGTGTCCCAAATACACTTATAAAACAACAGATGGTGACGAAATATCCATTGACAATACAGGCAAACTACTGTTTTTCACGACGGCACAATCGTTTAGTTACCGCGTCATGGATTCACGCGATGAAGCCGCTAAGGCAATACTCAAGAGTCCGGAGGAATATTTGGCAATTGCAACTCAGTATGCGCGTGAAATTTTTGGGGATGATATAACGTCGCGTTATGCAGGTTCATTGCCGGAAATTTCATCAACCAGAATATGGGTGCGGTTTTCAGCGGCCTCAAATTATCGGAGTGATTACAGAATACTCGATAAATTTACGATAGTAATCACAGCTGAAGGCGAATTTCAGACATTATATTCCCACAATATGAGTGACCTAAGCAACAGAGCCATTCCCGCTGACCTTACTAACGACGATCTCACACAAATCATATCAAACTCGTTGGTCAACAAAGATGTCCAAATACAGCTTGGCAGCATCAGAACCCTTATCATACTGCCCGACGGCCGGTTCGCCTGCTACACAAGCTTCAAAACTTCAGACAGCAAAAGCGACGAAGCATGGGCGACCGTTGTTATCCCACTCGAATAATCCCAAATCACCCCGCCCCCGCCTTTCGGCGGGGGCGGGACTTTTATTATTCAATCATTCCTCGGTCTTGGTCAGCACGCCGAAGCCTGCGACCTCGGTCACGGGCAGCGATATGACCACCGCGCCCGCCTCGGTGTTGACACCGGCATTTGCGATGATGGAACGCATGATAGCCGTCTTTTCATCGCTCTTGGCTACTATCAGGATAAGCTCCTTTTCCTGCGCGATAGACACGCGGAAGAACTTTTCCGCGTCCTTGGAACCGGTGCCCTTGCCGTGCAGAACCGTGCCGCCGCGAGCCCCCGCGGCGCGCGCCGCGTCCATGACTGCATCGGTGTGTCCTTCGTTGGCAATCGCCAGAATGAGCTCGTAATCGTAATTC
Source organism: Bulleidia sp. (assembly GCA_963640785.1). Lineage (GTDB taxonomy): Bacteria > Bacillota > Clostridia > Oscillospirales > CAG-272 > UMGS1002. The sequence goes on along the minus strand of CAVIBA010000075.1, from coordinate 4,837 downwards.
AGCGTGGGCTGGCCGCCCGTGCTGTGTCCGCCGCTGAGATATGACAAGGTCTTCCCTCCTCCAATACTTTTAATAGGTACCGCCACAATTATGCCGTGGCCGGGCGCGTCAATGTAGAGCTGACGCCGCTCCTCCTCAATGAGCCGACTCGTTCTCTCCTTGTCGGCGACCGTCATGACCACACGACGCTCCTTTGTGCCGACAATGCCGAGCAACTCAAGCATGCTTTTCGTCGCCGTGCCGCGCCCGTGGACGACAAGCGTCAGCGGCAGCTCCAGCTCGCGGTGTATCTCGCTGAGCTGGTCAAGCATGTAGGGGTCAACTATCGATATAACGTAATTCATAGGCAAACTCCCGTTCCCTGCGTTTTTTCATGTGTCATGTTGTCACCCCCACAGCTCGATGATGTCGTCGTCCGCCACCTGCTCGACGGGAGCCTTGGCCTTCTTGCGACCGTAGGCGAAGCCGAGTATCTGTATCGAGATGAGCGGCATCATTGCGACTGTCGCCACGATACCGAACGCGTCGGTGAGTACGTTGCCGCCGTTCTGGGTGCAGGCGCCTATCATGAACTGAAGCATGAACGTCGCCGTCATGGGGCCGGAGGCGACTCCGCCTGAGTCAAATGCGATGGCAGTGTATATATCGGGAACAAAGAAGGTGAGCGCGAGCGCTATCGCATAGCCGGGGACGAGTATCCACATGATCGAAATGCCGGTAATGACGCGGAGCATGGAAAGTCCCATCGCGAGCGCGATGGCGATAGACAGGCTCAACTTGATGGCCTTGCCGGGGATAGCGCCCGAGCTGACACTATCAATCTGCTTTTCGAGCACGTAGACCGCCGGTTCCGCCGAAATGATGAACCATCCGAGGCACATCGAAAGCGGGATGAGCAGGTATTTCGTCCAGCCATCCATCATCGCGGAGCCGAGCACGGCGCCGAGCGCCGAAAAGCCGACGTTGACGCCCGTCAAAAACAGCACGAGGCCGACGTATGTAAGCAGAATTCCGAAGCATATTTTGAGAAACCCGCGTGCCGACAGCTTGAACGACACGACCTGGAACAGCAAAAATATCACCACGATAGGCGAAAGCGCCTTGGCCATTTCGAGCATGTAGGCCGGAATCGCGCGGAAGAAGGCGTAGCCTATGTCGGTGGTCGTGGACCAGTCGACGGTTGTTATTGAGCTGACGCCGTCACCGTTCGGGAACAGGAAACCGAGAATAAGCACGAAAAGTATCGGACCTATCGAGCAGAGCGCGACGAGACCGAAGCTGTCCGCCCCCGCTTCATGGTCGCTTCGTATGTTGGCGACACCGACACCGAGCGCAAGAATGAAGGGCACCGTCATCGGTCCGGTTGTGACGCCGCCCGCGTCGAAGGCTATGCTGAGGTAATTCGGGTTGGAGAACGCCGCCAGCGCGAAAACCAGCGCGTAGAACCCGATAAGCAGCCATTTCAGCTTGATACCGCAGAAAATTCTGAGCATACAGACCGAAAGGAAGAATCCGACGCCGATGCCGACCGTAAGTATCAGCACCATTCCGTCGATGTGCGGAACCGTTTCGGCCAGAACCTGAAGGTCAGGCTCCGCAACCGTCACTGCCACGCCCAGCACAAAGCTGACGCCGAGAATGAGCGGCAGATTTTTTGAGCGCGTCAGCGCCGCGCCTATGCGGTTTCCGATAATGGTCATGGACGAATCCGCGCCCATTGTGAACAGGCCTGTACCGATGATGATGTAGAGTGCACCGATAAGGAAGCCTAACAGCTGTCCTGTCGGCAGCGGGGTGACAAGCAGGCACAGAAGCGCCACTATCACAATGATGGGAAGTGCGGAAATCGCCGCCTCCTTGAACTTTGCATACATCTCTGCACGCATGTCACTGACTTTTGCCTTGTTTTTGATGTTGTTGCCTCCCATCCCCGCGTACAGCGGTATATACTAACATGTAATGATATTATTATACCATTTCGAATACATGTATGTCAAGAACCGCAGAGGTGTTTTTTGAGTGAAAAAATCGTGAAGAAACAACCACTTTCTATGGACAAAATACCAAAAGTGTGGTAAAATACTGCCTGCGGGGTTCCGCAAGCATTTATTCCGGGAAGAAACGATGAGAAACAAGATAAAAAGCATAAAAAATTTCCGCGACCTCGGCGGCATCGCCACAACGGACGGACATCACATCCGTCACGGTCTGCTGTTCCGCAGCGGGCATTTGGCCAACCTCGGGGCCTGCGACGCCGACCGCCTGCGCGACGGCATGGGACTGCGCCGCATTATCGACCTGCGCAGTCCGTCCGAGATGTCGGAGCGGCCGGATGTTCAGGTGAGCGGCGTGGAATACCTCCCTCTCTCGCCGCTGAACGACAGTCAGAATCCCTCCATCAACCGTCACAACCGGCGCGCAGAGCTCAAGCGGCTGATGGCGCTGAAGGGCGGCACCCGCCGCCACCTGACCGACGTCTACCGCCTCATGGTCACGGACCACATTCCGCTCGAGGTGTTCGGCCACATGGTGCACAAGCTGATCGAGACGCCCGCGAGCACGCTCTGGCACTGCACGCAGGGCAAGGATCGCACCGGCGTTGCGAGCGCCGCGGTACTGCTCGCGCTAGGCGTGTCGCGCGAGGACATCATGAAGGACTACATGTCCACAAACCGCGCCTGCCGCGTCAAAAACAAGCTAATATACCTCGGGGTGAGCGTGATAGCGCTCAGCCTGCACATCGCCGCCTCGCTCAACAACCTGCTGACCTCGCGCCGCGAGTACCTTCAGGCCGTGTTTGACGAGATGGACGCGCGCTTCGGCGGCACATCCGGCTTTCTCCACAAAGGCCTCGGCCTCACCGACAGCGACATCGCGCGCCTGCGCGCAATTTATCTCGAATAAAAACGCCTTGCGATATGCAAAGCGCAGCCCATATACAAAAAGCGTCCGGGCGGCAGAAAAAGCCGCGGCAGGGGCGCTTTTTTTGTTGCTCGAAATAAACGCGAGACAATAAAATATGGCCATAAAGTTTCAACCTTTATGGCCATGATTTTAATGGCTATAAGCCTATTTTATCATCTAATTATAGCACTTGGTGGTTGCACTGTCAATAGTGCGAGCGCAAAAAGATCAGAAAAACTGCCATTTTAGGCATTATTCTGCGAATAAATCGCGAAAAACGGCGAAAATAAACGCCATTCCAGTCAAACTTGGGAGCATGAAAAGCGTTGTGGGGGCTGGCTTTTTTGATGCTTTTTGTGTCAGCGATTCCAGTCAGCGTTGCAGTCAGAAATCAAAATATTCAACTGTGTCAACGCTTTTTGCGCTGTGCCATAAAGGTTGAAACTTTGTGGCCATCGACCACAGGACAAAAAGGAGGACACAGAATGGAAGAAAACAAAACGCACGACAGGTATGAGCGGCCGTGCGTGAAGGTCGTTGTGATCGCGACGGGGGACGTGATAAGCACGTCCGGCGAGGACAACAGATTACCCAAGGATTATTTCAGCTTTTGAGAAAGGAAATTGAGATGAAAAAAGTAGTAACTTCATTGTTAATCACGTTGATTCTGGCGGGCTGCCTTGTGATTGGTTTGGCCGTTTCGGCTGCCGACACTCCGACAGTTACAATCCGCTCGGCCAGCCTCTCGCTCGAGAGCAACGTGTACATTTGGTTTGACATGTCGCTTGAAAACGTCGACAAGGACGCTGACGACTACGGCATGATTTTCTGGAAGACACCGCAGAAGGCGGGTTCATACACATACGAGAACGCGCAGGGTAACGAAGCAGCGGTCGTGCGCGGCAAATCGGCCGGGCAGTGGGCGTATGATAAAACGCTGAACTGCGACGTCGTGACCTACAAATACGGCATTTCGGCCAAGGAAATGGCGGACGTCGTTTACGCGCAGGGCTACGCCAAGGTGGGCGAGAGCTATTATTACAGCAGCGTCGTGCCATACAGCGCGGTGAGATACGCTTCAAACAAGCTCGGCCTGACGCCCGGCGTCACCGGAACTGACGATGAGAACCTCAAGGCTCTCCTTCGCTCCATGCTCGAATACGGCGCGGCGGCGCAGAAGTTCTTTAACTATAACACCGATAATCTGGCGACGGATATTTTGAATGTTAAGTATAGTGAGGGGCTTGAATTCACGAGCAATGGAGATGGGACGTGCTATGTGAGCGGAATTGGGACGTGTGAGGATACGGATGTTGTTATTCCTAAGGTGTCGCCGGAAGGTGAGGAAGTTACGAGTATTGGAAATTATGCGTTCCAAGGGTGCGCAAGCATAACGAGCATAAATATTACCGAGAGTGTGACGAGTATCGGCGATCATGCGTTCAGTTCGTGCCGAAGCCTCACAAGCATAACAATTCCCGACAGCGTGACGAACATTGGCACTTCTGCGTTCTCCTTTTGCACTAGCCTTATGAGCATAAAGATTCCCAGGGGCGTGACAAGTATTGGCGAATGGGCGTTCGACTATTGCTCTAGCCTTACGAGCATAACGATTCCAGATAGCGTGACGAGCATTGGCCGGTATGCGTTCCACAATTGCACTAGCCTTACAAGCATAATAATTCCCAATAGTGTGAATAGTATTGGCGATTCTGCGTTTAAGGATTGTACGGGTCTCACAAGTATAAAAATCCCTGAGGGCGTAACAAGTATTGGCTATTCCGCGTTCCAGAGTTGCACAAATCTTACTAACATAACGATTCCGGATAGCATGAAGAACATTGATGTAATGGCGTTTGCCACTTGCACGAATTTGTATCTAATTGTAAACAATAGCGATTTAAACATAAGTATCGGTAGCATTGAGCATGGT
>CAVIBA010000074.1:0-9665 GCA_963640785.1 Bulleidia sp. | reverse complement strand
TTATGACCATCGGAATGATAGTCGTCCTCTTCGTTGTGTTCTACTTCTTCGGCATTCGTCCGCAGAAGAAGCAGGAGAAGGAGGTTGCTGCAATGCGCAATTCCCTTCAGGTCGGCGACGAGATCACGACCATCGGCGGCATCATCGGCAAGGTCATCAGCATCAAGGAAGAGACCGTCATGATTGAGACCGGCCACGACCGCACCAAGATACGTATTCTCAAGAGCGCCGTGCGTTCTATCGACGTACACGCCGAGGACGCTCAGTAAACCGGGGCGTCACCGCGCAATTGCAGTCGTAGCTACGCGTTGATACCACAGACATAAAGCGCGCCTCCGCTGAATATGATGTAGCAAACATCATTTTCACGGAGGCGTGTTTTCATGTCCGATAAAAATCATTCTGCCCGGCACTCCCGCAGGGCCGCGCCGGCGTCGCTCACGCGGGGCGTCGCGCAGGGACTTGCCGTCATGCTCGCCGCGTCGCTTGCGCTGCTGCTGCTGTTCACTGCAATCGTCTATTCGACCTCCGATCCCGTCAAGCTGACCGACGTAGCGGCACTTGCCGCGCTGTACATAGCCTGCTTCGCCGGCGGCATGATGGCAGTGCTCAGCTGCGGAGGCGAGATGTCCGCAGGACTTATATGCGGCGGTATATTCTGGCTGCTGCTGCTTTTGGTGTCGCTCATGATACCGGGCGGCACAAGCTGGCTGTCGGTCGGGCTGCACTCGGTCTGCCTCGCGTTCGCCGCGGCCGGGACGTTTGCGGCGACGTCTCTCTCTGAGAGAAAGTGGCGCGCAGGACATCGCCGCATGGCGAGGTAAGGAAGAACCCGCCAAAACAGCCTCACGCAGATCTGCGTGAGGCTGTTTTTTATGTTCAGTCGAAGGCTGCCGGGGTCGTGGGAATCCCGTGACGCGGGGACGCCATATAGTCGGCCACCTCGTCGCGCCAGCGCATGTAGTGCTCGGTCTTTTTGTGCGCGGCGGCCGCGTCGGCGTCGACGTAGACCTCGTAGAGAAAGAACTTAGTCGGGTCGTCGTTCGACTGAAGCACGTCAAAGCGCACGTTCCCGGGCTCTTTGCGTGAATTGTCGTGATTGTAAATGCTGATTTTTCTGAACGCCTCAATGCACTCGGGGCGAACGTCAACTGTTACTATTGTCGCAAGCATGGGCTTGGCCTCCTTGATTTTTTTCTGGTGATATTATAACATATAGAGGACGAGGTTGTCAACGAGAGGGCGTTACAACTCCCTTCTGTTATCCATAAATTCACGTCCGTTTACCAGAAAATCGATAGACACATTAAAGTACTCCGACATTTTTCTGAGCATGGCTATATCCGGACTGCGCCTGCCGTTTTCGTAGTAAGAAAGCGCCTCCCGGCTTATGCTCAGATCCATCGCGACCTTCTGCTGACTATACCCTTTGGCTTTTCTCACCAATACAAGACCCAACAATCCATCCATAGAAGCAATTCTCCTTCTCCATCGACACAATAAAAATTTTTTGATTTTTTCAAAAAAGGGGTTGACATTATGGTAACACTATGTTACAATGTGTACGTAACAATTTGTTACGTACTCGGCTGGCCAAATAATTTAACAAGAGAGGAATAGTCAACATGAAGAAAGTTATCCTGTTTTCTGCTTTGCTTATCTCAACAGCTGTACTGATTTGGAGGGCATCGGTAAGAAAAAACGTCTGAAATCCAACTAAGGCAATAAAGCGGCCCACGCTTTTTGTAATATTTCATCTTTGAAGGAGTTTTAACATGGGAAAAGGGAAAATCATCGCGGGCTTTGTTCTTGGCATCGTCGGAATCGTGTTCGGCATACTGAGCGGATATTTTTCGATAGTCGGTCTGCCGGTTGCTATCGTCGGTCTGGTGCTGAGTGTTGCCGGCGGCAAGGAAGCGCGTAATGCAGGCGAGAAATCAGGGCTGGCTGTTGCAGGTCTGGTTCTCGGTATTATCGCGGTAGTATTCACTGCTATTGCGTTCTTCACTTGCGGTCTGTGCATCATTTGCGCTACTGCCAGTACCGGTTGGGCGGAATCATTGTTTTAATGATTTCTTCTTGCGGCATCCCGGAAGTGCTCCCCGGGGTGCCGTATTCTTTGTAATTACTGTCGGAGGTGCGAATGAGCTCGTTTATTAACATTTTAGGAAAGGAAATTCCGCTTTACGGCATTTTCTTTTTTCTCGGCATAGGTGTCGCGGCAGCCGTGGCGGCAATATTACACAAGAACGCCGGGCTCGACATGTTTGACATTGCAGGGTCGGGCGTCTACATCATGATAGGCGCAATAATCGGTGCAAAATTGCTGTTTATCGCTGTTACTCTGCCGCAGATTATCGAGATGAACATTCCCTTTACAGCACTGATAAAGGGCGGGTTCGTCTTTTACGGTGGCCTGCTCGGCGGCGCCGGAGGGCTTCTTGTATATGTTCGTCAATTCAAAATGCAACTCTCCCCCTTCGCCGACCTTTACACGACCGTACTACCGCTCGGCCACGCTTTTGGCCGCATCGGATGCTTTTTTGCCGGATGCTGCTACGGAATCCCGTGGGAACACGGACACATTTACACAAGCACAGTCGGAACCACACCGCTCGGAGTCCCGCTTCTGCCTGTTCAGCTGATCGAGTCCGCTGCGCTGTTGGTTTTGTTTGGCGTTCAGACGGCGCTATATCTTTGCAAACACCGCACATGGAGAAACACTTTGTTTTACTTCATCGCCTACCCCGCACTGCGGTTTATTCTTGAATTCTTTCGAGGCGACACGGAGCGTGGAAAGATAGCAGGGCTTTCGACCTCCCAGTTGGTCAGTCTGCTGGTCATCGTATTATTGATTATTATAACCTCAATATACAGCTCACGGAAACGTAAAGAAAGCAAAAAAATTTAACTTTTTTCAAAAAAGCTCTTGCTTTTTTTCTGGAAATATGGTATCATACTTAACTGTATGGACAACAACGTCCCCGCACCCTCTCAGGCGGCGGCGTAGCCAGAAATTTTGCGGAAAGGAGAGGAACCATGCCTAATATCAAAAGCGCTAAGAAGCGTGTAAGAACTACCGCGACCCGCACCCTGCGCAACAAGATGTATCGCTCCGAGATGAAGACCATCATCAAGAAGTTCGATCTCGCTGTCGAGTCGGGAGACAAAGATGCTGCAAAGGCAGCATATCTTGCAGCTGTCAAGAAGGTAGACCAGGCATCGGCACGCGGCATTCTCCACAAGAACACTGCGTCGCACAGAAAGAGCAAGTTCACAAAGAAACTGAACGCTCTCAACTAAGTTACTTTTAATAATCTGAGCTTCCGTCGTGACCGGAAGCTCTTTTTATACCCTTCACCGTTGAAATACGCCGCGATTTGTGGTAAAATATATGCGGCGTCGCCGCACGCGCGCCGCAGAAAACCGAACGGAGGCCGTATGAACCATCCCACCGACGAGAGATGTATCTACCTTGTATTTTCAAGCACAACCAACGCTATGGGTCGCATGATCCGCAGCGTCACACATTACGAATACAACCACGTCTCCGTGTCGCTGTCCCCGGCGCTCTCGCCCATGTACTCGTTTGCCCGGCACTATAAGGACACTCCGCTCTACGGCGGGTTCGTCAACGAGGACGCGCAGCGCTTCTCGGGCGACGCGGGGCGCGGCACAGCGCACGTCACGGTCTGCGCCGTCCCGGTGAGCGACAGGCAGCTGCGCCGCGCGAAGCAGTATATCGACAAGGTCAAACGACAGCGCGAGCAGTACATATATAACACCGTCTCCGCCGTGACGTTCCCGCTGGGCTTTGAGGTTCACATCGGCCGCGCCATGACGTGTATCGAGTTTGCCATCGAGGTGCTTCACCGCGCCGCGGCTCCGGACAGCAGCCGGATTCCCTCATTCTGTACCATACGCGCGCTCGAGGAGCTTTACAGTCCCTACGCCATATACACCGGCCCCTTCCCCTCCGCCGACGTCGACGCCGACTCGGATTATTTCGAACGTCACTCCCCTGCCTACCGTGCAGGCCGCACGCTCGGCAACTTCGGCAAGCTGTTCTGCCGTATGCTGTCACGGCGGGGATAGTGCGAAAGTCTTCGTCAATATAAATATTGCTGCCGAAATACAAACAGCTCCGCAGTCTTCTGACTGCGGAGCTGTTATTCTCCGTCGTAATCACGTATCAGGCGCATGAACTCCTCGCCGTAACGCTCGAGCCTTGCCCGCCCCACGCCGTTGACCTCTAGGAATTCCTCCGCGGTCTTCGGGCGCCTCTCGCACATGTCGCTGAGCGCGGCGTTGGTGAATATTATGTAGGACGGCACGCCCTGCTCCCGTGCAAGCCGGGCGCGTAAGCGTTTGAGCTGTGACATGAGGCTGTCATCATTTGTAGTCCCGCGCTCGCGGCGACGCACCTCACGGCGGCGCTGCCTCTCCTCCTGCCGTCGCTCGGTAAACACCTTCATGTACACTTTCTCCTGCCCGCGCAGGACAGGCGTGCATTTCGACGTTGTTTTGAGCACGGGATAGTCGCCGCCGACGGAGCAGAGATACCCCTTCTCCTCAAGAAAATCTATACGGTCGCGCACCTCGCGGTCGCTCATGTCGGACATAAGGCCGTGCGTCGTCTGAGTGCGCAGACCCAGCTCGTCGAGCCGCTTGCTGCGCGCGCCGCGCAGTATGGCGGAAATCAGGTTCTTTCCGTAGCATTCGCGCGTCCGGATGATGCAGGACATTATCTTCTGCGCGTCGATGGTGACGTCGACAAGCTCGGCGTGCGAGCAGCAGTTCGAGCAGTTACCGCAGGTCGCGGGGCTGTCCTCGCCGAAATAGTTTAGAAAACGCGTTGGTCGCCACCATTACGAGACTTCGCCCGTAGACGAAGTCCTCCTGATTGCGGTGGCGCTCGTCCTCGGTCAGACCCGCGTGGTAGCGCGTCGCCGAAATGCCGCTTGACTGAAGCATTTCGCACACGTCCTCAACATTTTTCCGCGTCGCAGCGTAGACAATTCCCGACTGCCCCTCGCGCTCGCGTACAAGCTCGAGCAACCGCTTTTTCTTGGACGACGACGGCCGCTCCACGCTCCAGAAAAGGTTGGGACGGTCGAAGCCCGTCGTGACGAGAAACGGGTCGCGCAGACCGAGCAGCGCCTTTATATCGTCCCGCACGCGGTCGGTGGCCGTCGCGGTGAAAGCGCCCACGACGGGACGCGGCCGCAGCCCCTCGTAAAACGAGCGTATCCGGAGGTACGACGGCCGGAAGTCCTGCCCCCACTGCGACACGCAGTGCGCCTCGTCCACGACAACAAGCGAAATATCGATGAGGCGGCAGACCGCGAGAAAGTCCGGAGATTCGAGCCGCTCGGGCGCGACGTATATCAGCTTGTAGCGGCCGTAGGTTATGTTCTCAAGCACCCGCGCGTACTGCGCCGACGTCAGGCTGCTGTTGACAAACGCCGCCGCGATTCCCGACTGCACCAGCGACTCGACCTGATCCTTCATCAGCGAGATGAGCGGCGAGATGACGATGGTCACGCCGTCGAGCATGAGCGCCGGGATCTGATAGCAGACGGACTTGCCCGCGCCCGTCGGCATGATGCACAGCGCGTCACGCCCTGACATTATGGCATCAATCGCCTCGCCCTGACCCTCGCGGAAGCTGTCATGGCCGAAATATTGCTTCAGCACATCATTTTTTGTCAGCATTGCGCCCTCCCCCATCGCTTTTAAGTATCTGTCGTATCGCCCACAGCTGCGTACGCTGCGGCAGGGCGTTCATCATGTGCAAAAGCGGGTTGCGGTTGATGCTGTACACAAATCGCGGCCGACGTGAGGTGACTATCCTCGCCGTCCGCGCGGCAATCGCCTCGGGAGGAACGCACTTGGCCTCCACGCTGTCGACAATGCGCCGGAACCGCTCGGCGTTGCAACTGTACAGCCGTGTCCGCTCGCAAAAGCGCCCGAGCGCGTCTGTCGACGCGCCGAGCATGTCCGTCTTCACAGCACCCGCGCGCAGCACCGACACGTAAATACCGAGCAGCTGCAGCTCCATGCGCAGCGAGTAGGCGTACTTGTCAAGCGCGCTCTTGGTAACGGCGTATATGCCCGTAAACGGCAGCGGGTCGAGCGGCGCGAGCTCGCTTGTCGTCATGATGATGCGGCCACCGCGCGAGAGCAGAGGCAGGAACGCCTTGTTGACCAAAAACGCGCCGAAAACGTTGATGCGGAATATGCGCCCGAAGTCGGCGCTGTCCATCTCAACGAGAGAATCGAGCATGTACACCCCGGCAAAGTGCACTATGGCGTACAGCCTGTCCGTCACCTCGCGCACCCTCGCGACGGCGCAGCGGATGCTCTGCTCGTCGGTGATGTCCGCTTCGATTGAAATCACGCCGGCGTCGGGTGCAGCGGCGTCTGGCACGCGCCAATCAAGCGCAAAGACGCCGAACCCGCGCGCCCACAGCTCACGAACGGTCGCCAGCCCCATCCCGCCGTACGCGCCTGTTACAAGTATGTAATCCATCTGTAAAATCTCCTGCATGTATCTTCGCAAACAATTATAACACAACCTCCGCCGCAAGTCTACACCCTCGCGCGGCAATATTGCACTTTTTTCTTGCGCTGAACGAACCCAAGTAAATTGATATTGTATCCATAGGGACATTGAACAATAATACTATTTATTTGTTGTGCACATGTACAAATTTGTTAATAATGCTGTTTTCCTGTTGACAAACGTGACAGTGGATGATAAAATATATACAGATAGAAAAGAAAGAAGGTGAGTCCCATGGTTTCCTGAGAAAACAGCGATATGCTAATACCTTGCTTTTCCCCCGCGCAAACAAACTGACTTTCAATTTGTCAAAACAAATGAGAAAAACAATCATGAAAAAGGTTTTTAGATTATTAGCATGTATTTTGATATTGGCATCTGTCTTTTGCCTCTCGACATATGCTGCCACTTGGGTAAATTTAGTATTGCCTAATGTATCTGATCCCGGCAAGGACAGCGGAGGAACTGGTCTGCTGAAATGCTTTGATTCGCCAGACTATAAAACATACGCCGAAACCGTGGCCAATTCAAGCGGTTCAGGTTATTTTGACTTCATTTATGTTTATGTGCTTTTTGACGAATACAACCCCGAACTTAGTCGGGAAGTCGGGCGGTATCACGATCAAGGGTCTTACACAACTGCATATGTATTTGACTATGGTTTCAATCCAGATAGAGTATCATCTGAGCATGGTATACGCCGCGGAGATGATGTCTATTACGGCGAAGCTCTTATAGATTACACATAATAAAAACACCCCCACTATCATAGTCCCCTCTTCATGAGGGGGGGGCAGAAGGAGCAATGATGTCTTTCAAATCTCGAATCCCCATATTTATCACTTGCCTTGTTTTGATTGTGGTTACGTTGGGTGGTTGTAAATCCGATAAGATATTCACTCCAAATGGAACCACAGATAAAGGAGAAATGCCGAATATTGTTTGCGATGACAATCCGGTAAGCTATAATATATTCGATACCGGCAGCGTCATCCAATATTCTGACGGTTTTTTTTATTTTCTGAGCCTTGAAACAGGCAACGGAAAAAGGTTAATGAGAAACACCGATCTTTTCAAGTATAACTCCCAGACCGCAGGGCTGACATATGTCTGCCAAGACCCGGTCTGTGAGCACAACACGCCCGACTGCCCGCTGTTTGGGCATGCGACAATGTTCTTTTACAAAAACAAGCTCTTCTTCGATAAAAACTATAAATATCTTCACAAAAACCGCGAATACGAAACATTTATGGGCTTTGCAAGCTATGACATGGTTAGCGGCGAGCTGAACAAACTAAATGTACGTGCGTTTGAGGTCGCAGAGAATCCCACTGTCAAGTACAATATTGCATTAACGCTGTCAGCACTCTACGTTGACAACTATCGCTACTATTATGAAACCGATTACAACGAGAAACTGGAAGCCTACGTGAAAATGTTAAAGCGCATGCATCTCAACACTGGAGAGATAACTATCCTCGACGATTCATCAAACACATCTGGTGGCCAAAAAGTCGATTTAGTTAACTATCTGTTCGGAGTGAACGGGCGTCTGTATTTCACAGACACCAAATCTCTGTACTCCACTGACCTCGACTACAAGGATAAGAAAACCGTAGCCGAAGGCGTTTTCGGAAAAGACACCGTGACAAACGGCAAGGTCATAGTTTGGAAAAATAGTGATACCAACGAGCTGCACACCATGAACATGGACGGCACAAACAGCCGCTCGCTCGGGATCAAAGCCTCCAGCTTCAAGCTGAATGAAAAAAGCCTGTACTATTTCTCGGATGCAAAAATAGAGCTTGGCATCGTCGCCGAGACAGGAGAGCCTGATTATTTGGAAACCTTTGAACTTTTCAGATATTCATTTGAAACCGAAAAGTCCGAACAGCTGCTTAACCTTAAGAACGACGATGATTGCACTGTGGTTCTATATTGGGAGGTTGTCAACAACTGTCTCTACGCCAGTTATTTCAAATGGACGTTGCCCAAAGCCGGTGAAACTCTTTCACACGAGCGTCACCGCTATTCAAGCGCCCATCCATCTCACGTAAATACCATCCTGCGCGTTGACCTCGCAACCGGAGAACAGAGCTTTATTGAGTTGGCGGTCAATTGATTGAAAAAGGTTTTACAAGGAGAGTTTATGTCCATGAATTACAAAGTGCTAGCCTCTGCAATCTGCATTATTCTTGCCCTTCTTATGCTCGCTGGCTGCAAATCGCCCTCAACGCCGAATACTGGCGATAATGAGACCACCCCCGATAAAAAAACACCTGATATAGTCTATGATGATAACCCCGTCAGTTACAATGTTGCCGTGACAGGCAATGTGTTGCAATATTCCGGCGGCTTTTTCTATTTTCTAAGCTATGAGACTGGAAACGGGAAAAGACTTATGCGAAACACCGATATTTTCAAATATAACCCCAAAACCGGTTTGTTAACATACGTCTGCAAGGATCCGGTGTGTGACCACAAAACGCCGGACTGCCCGCTGTTTGGACATATGACAATGTTCTTTTACAAAGACCGACTCTTCTTTAATAAAAATTATAAATATGCATATCAGAATCGTAAAACCGAAATATTCATGGGCTTTGCAAGCTACGACACAGTGAGCGGAGAGCTGAACAAGCTACAGGTTGATGCGTTTGAGGTGGCAGAAAAACCAACCGTAAAATTTGCAGGCGAGTTGGCATCACACGCTCTTTTCTTTGACAATTACCGCTTTTATTATGAGGTTGACTACAACGAAGAGCTTGATTCTGATGTGAGAATGTTGAAAAGAATGAATATCGACACCGGCGAGGTAACGATACTCGACAACTCTTCAAATGCGGCAAATGGCCAGAGCACCAGCACTTTAAACTATCTTTTCTGTGTGGACGGGCGACTGTATCTCAGCGATATGAAATCTCTTTATTCAACAAACCTCGACTACAAGGATAAGAAGATAATCGCCGAAGGCGTTTTTGGAGAGGAAACCGTCACAAACGGAAAAGTCATCGTCTGGCGCAACAGTGACACTCACGAGCTCCACGCTATGAACATGGACGGTACAAACAGCCGCTCGCTCGGTATCAAAGCCTCCAGC
>CAVIBA010000073.1:3247-9700 GCA_963640785.1 Bulleidia sp. | reverse complement strand
GGGCTCGGCAGCGTGTTTGTCTCGTCGCTCATACCGGTGATATTCACGCTGAATCTCAAACCGCGAAAAATATTGATGTGAGGTGAATAACATGGGAAACGGTATTTTGACACTCTCCGACGTCTGCTACTACTACGAAGACGGTGATACAAGAAGATACATACTGAAAGACGTAAACTACACCTTTGAAAAGGGCAAGTTCTACACCATTCTCGGCGAGTCCGGCAGCGGAAAGACCACGCTGCTCTCGCAGATGGCCGCGCTCGACCGCCCCAACTCCGGCGCGATACTCTACGACGGCCGCGATATCCGCAGCATCGGCTACAGCCGCTACCGCCGCAACTGCATCAGCATCGTTTTTCAGGGGTACAACCTCATCCCCTATATGACGGCGTGCGAGAACGTGCTTGTCGGCATGAGCATCACGCAGAACAAGCTGCCCAAAAAACACCGCGAAACGGCCTACAACGTGCTTGAGTACGTCGGCATCGACCGAAGCAAGGCCAACCGCCTCGTCACCAAGCTGTCGGGCGGCGAACAGCAGCGTGTGGCCATCGCGCGCGCAATGTCGACAGACGTCGACGTCATACTCGCCGACGAGCCGACCGGTAACCTCGACGAGGAAATGCAGGCGGAGATAGTCCGCATGTTCTCAACCATGGCGCACGACTTTGATAAATGCATCATCGCCGTGACGCATTCGAGCGCAGTCGCAAGCCGCTCGGACTGCATCGTACGCCTCAAGAAAGGAGTGCTCAGCGAAGATGGCGAGTTTTCTCGAGCAAATTAACAACCAAAAGAAAAACGGCGGTATTGTCTCCACCACAGAAAAAAAGCCGGAGGTAGCCCCCGAGCAGGCCAAGGCAGCGGGAACACAGCCCAAAGCCACCGAACAGCCTAAAAAAGTGCCGGAGTCAAAAGCATCCCCTGCCCCGCAGCACGCCCCCGCATCGGACAGGCCGACTGCAGCCGACACCACCCCGCACGGCATACGCGCGACCGAGCACGAGTCCGTGGTCGACACGGGCTACTTCAAAAAGCGCGTGATGACCATAATCATCGCCTCGGTGTGCGTCGTCGCGCTCATCATAGGCGGAGCCGTCACGATATATCAGATGCGGCTTGTGACCGTCCGCGACTTCACCGGGCGCAGCATCGCCGAAATGCGCAAATGGGCCGCGGAATACAACCTCGTTCTCGACGAGCGCAACGAGTACGGCTCCGCGAGCGAGGGCATCGTCGTAGAGCAGGACATCGGAGAGGGCAAAAAGCTGTCGCCGAAGTCGGTCATCTGCGTGACGGTCAGCGCGGGGGTCAACCCGGACGAGCACATTGAGGTGCCCGCCCTCTCCGACATGAGCGCCTCCGAGATACGCGAGTGGATAAACACAAACCGCCTGTCCGCCACCAAAATGACCGAGGCGTACAGCGCCGACGTCGAAAAGGGGCGCGTCATACGCTTTGAGTTTTCGAGCGTGTCGGTCAGCGAGTCCAACTTCAAGCGCAACGACGGGCTGACCATCTACGTCTCCAAGGGTCCAGAGGTCGTCAAGCCCTCGGATCTTCTGACCGTCCCCGACTTCTCGCCCATCCCGCGCGACGATGCCGATAAGGCCGACACCGGCCTTGCCGTCACCGTAAAGAGCGTGTACGACAGCACCGTTCCCTACGGCGGCTTTGTCCGCCAGTCGGTAGCGGCGGGCGAGAAGGTCGAAAAACAGAACAACAAAATCACCGTCTACTACTCGCTCGGCCGTCCTTACATGCCGTCGCTCACCGGCAAGACCGAGCCCGAACTCGCCGAAATATTCTACGAGCTCAACCGCAGCGGTGCCGAGCTGAAATACGAGACAAAGTACGTCAGCGGCAACGCCGCCAAGGGGCAGGTGCTGTCATCGTCCGTCTACAACGAGTTCGTTGCGGTTGGCACGCATGTCACGGTCTACGTCTGCCACGAGGATCTGAGCCTCGTCGTCCCGGACTTCTCGGAGCTGACCCGCGAGAAGGCCGAGAAATACTCCGGCAGCCTCAATGTCACAGTTCACGGCGTGTACGACAACAGCCGCGCCTACGGAGCGTTCATCAGCCAGTCGGTGCGCGCCGGGCAGGCCACCGGAATCGACGGCGTCGTCGACGTCTATTACTCGCTCGGCCGTCCCTTCCTGCCGAGTCTTGCCGGACGCAACGAGTCCGAGCTTGCCGAGCTGTTCTATGAGCTCAACCTCAAGGGAGCCGACATAACCTACGACGTAAACTACATCACCTACGACTGTGAAAAGGGTATCGTGGCCTTCTCGTCGGTCTACAACAAGTACGTCGACGTAGGAGCGCACGTGACAATCTATGTCTGCGGCCGGAACCGCAGCCGCGTGGTTCCCGACTTCTCGAGGCTGACACAGGCTGAGGCTGAGGCCTACGAGGGCGACTTCAACATTCAGGTCAGCTGCGTCTACTCGAACATCGTGGCCAAAACCGACTATGTCGGGCAGTCCGTCACGGCGGGTCAGGAACTCGAGGACAAGAGCCGCGTGATAATTGTCTACTACTCGCTCGGTATGCCCTTTCTGCCAAAGCTCACCGGGCACAACACCGCCGAGCTCGCCTCGATATTCTACGCACTCAATCGAGACGGAGCCAACCTCACCTACCAGATAGGCCTCGTCAAGGACGACACCGTTCCGAAGGGGCAGATCGTCTCGGCCTCCGAGGAGGATGCATACGTCCGCGTCGGCCAGCGCATAATCATCAAGATCAGCGGCTGACGGCGCGCCTCGCCGAATGCCCCACGCTTTTATCCCCCGGCACATGCGTGCCGGGGGATTTTGCGCAAGCCCACACCACACGGCGCGCGAACGGAACACTATGTTTTTTTCGTCCTGTCGGCGCTCGCTTATTGACACCGCCGACGGAATCTGTTATAATAAACACTGGGTTTGTGTGCAAGGAGGGCAGCAGTATGGAATATTTCACTAATATAGTCGGAAACTCCGCACTGCGGCGTCGGCTTGCAGAGGATATACTGGACGGCAGTCTGTCCCACGCCTACATCATCGAGGGCGCTGAGGGCAGCGGGCGGCGTACGCTTGCGATGAATATCGCCGCGGCGCTGTCCTGCACCGAGCGCGGCGGGGACAGATTTCCCTGCCTCGAGTGCCCGGCCTGCCGCAAAATCCTCGACGGCAAAACTCCCGACGTCATACGCATAACGCCCGACCGCGACCGCGTGGGCATAGGCGTCGACGCCGCACGCTTCATCCGGACGGATACAATGACCGTTCCGAACGATTTCGAATACAAGGTCTACATCATAGAGAACGCCGACGCCATGACGCCGCAGGCGCAGAACGCACTTCTGCTGACGCTCGAGGAGCCGCACAGCTATGCGGTGTTTCTGATGATATGTCAGTCGGCGTCGTCCATGCTTGAGACGGTGCGCAGCCGCGCGCCGGTCATACGCACCGAGCCGGTCGACGAGCGCACCATGGCCGACTATCTCATCTCGCACGACCCGCGTGCACGGGCGCTGTCGGCGTCGGCAGAAGAGTTCTCGGCGCTCCTGGCGGAGGCCGGAGGCCGAATCGGCCGCTCGCTTACACTGCTAGATCCCAAGCAGCGCCAGCCCGGCGCCGAGCGTCACGAGCTGGCCGAGCGCTTTGCGGAAACGTTCTGCGCACGCTCGACCGAAAGCGCACGGCTGACTCTTCTCAGCGGCTTCTCGACCAAGCGCGACGCCGTCGCGGACGAGCTTGCCGCAATATCGCTCGCACTGCGCGACCTCATCGTTCTCAAAAAGAGCGACGACGCCCCGCTCTGCTTCTGGCGCGACCGCAACGAGGCCTCCGAGCTCGCATGGAAGTACACGCTCGCGGGTCTGTTTTCGCTCTACGACAAGGTCAGCGCCGCCTGCGATGCGCTGTCAAGAAACGCAAACGTCCGTCTGACACTTACTGCTCTGCTCGAGTGCTGACGTCATCATATAAAACCATGAAAGGTGTCCAAAATGGAAAATAACAATAACAATAAAAATCAGAATAACAATCCCCCCTCCGAAAAGCCCGAGCAGTCGGGCTCGGGACGTCAGGGCGCGCCGCGCCATAACCGTTACAACCGGCACCGCCGCCCCAACCGTGACAATCGCGACAATCGCGAGACGCAGGCTGCAGGCGACGCGCAGAATCAGAGCGCACTGTCCGCGGCAAACGCGTCGAACGCACAGAACGCGCAGAATGACCGACAGAAGACGCAGTCTACCGACGGCGTGGCGTCCCAGCCGAGGCCGCAGAACCAGCGCCAAAGTCAGGGACGGCAGAACAACCGCCGTCAGAACAACCGTCAGCGTCAGGGACGACAGCCGTCCGGCACGGAGTCCTCGCAGCGCGATGCAAACCAGCGTGACGCGGCTCAACGTGACACTGCCCCGCGCGACGCAAATCAGCGCGAGACAAACCTGCGCGAGGCCAACCCGCGCGAGGCCAACCCGCGCCAGGCTGCCATGTCTCAGCGCGTGTCCCAGATGCGCGTGCAGCGTTCGGCCGGACGCCCGATAAACTACACGCGCGAGCGCGCGGACGCAGGCGACGACCTCGCGCCCGAGGTGATATTCTTCTCAGCGCCCGAGCCCATCCCCTCCCCCGCGCCCGGCGTGGCCGTCAAGGTCGGCGACCCCGACCTCTCGGCCTTCGATTTCGACACGCCCGAGCCCCGCGAGGTTCCTGCAAACGATCCGGACGCCGTCGAGGTCATCGGCGTGCGTTTCCGCAAATCGACCAAGGTATATTACTTCTCGCCCGGCAATATAATCATGAACAGAGGCGACAACGTCATCGTCGAAACAGCGCGCGGCCCCGAGTTCGGCGAGGTCAGCATTCCGAACAGACGCGTGGCCTCCGCGGACATAGTTCAACCGCTGCGCCCCATGATCCGCCCCGCCACCCGCGAGGACGAGGCGCACAACCTTCAGAACCGTCAGAAGGAAAAGGACGCATTCGCGCTGTGTCAGGAGAAGATTGCCAAGCACGATCTCGATATGAAGCTCGTCGACGCGCAGTACACCTTTGACAACTCCAAGCTGCTGTTCTACTTCACCTCGGCCGGCCGCATCGACTTCCGCGAGCTGGTCAAGGATCTCGCGTCGGTCTTCCGCACGAGGATTGAGCTGCGCCAGATCGGCATACGCGACGAGGCAAAGCTGCTCGGCGGACTCGGCGCATGCGGTCGTCCGCTCTGCTGCGCCAGCTTCCTTTCAGATTTTGTTCAGGTCTCGATCAAGATGGCAAAGGAGCAGAATCTGTCGCTCAACTCCAACAAAATTTCAGGTGCGTGCGGCCGTCTGATGTGCTGCCTGCGCTACGAAAACGACACCTACGAGGCCGAGCTGCGTCTGACGCCGCCAGTCGACTCACAGGTGCGCACGCCCGACGGAAACGGCGTCGTCACCGAGATCAACCCGCTCGCGGGGCTCGTCAATGTCAAAATCGTCGACAGTGCCAAGCAGGAGACCGTTTTCAAGCTGTTCCACCGCGATGACGTGACCGTCATCAGCCGCTCCCGCCAGTCCGACGACAAGAGTGACGGCTCGGAGAACGGCGATTAATGCGAAAATTTAAGGAAAATGCAAAAAAAAAAAAAAAAAAAAACGATTTATATGATACAATGATGCTACAATTCTATTGGAGGTAATTCAAGATGGCATACAAGATTACTGAAGACGAGTGCATCGCTTGCGGTGCATGCGCTGAAAACTGCCCTGTTGAGGCCATCAGCGAGAAGGACGGCAAGTACGTTATCGACGCTGACAAGTGCATCGACTGCGGTTCCTGCGCTGACGTCTGCCCTGTTGGAGCACCCAAGGCAGAGTAATCCCGGTTATATAACCGGAGCGGGGCGGCTGAATGGCCGCCCCGCTTTTCTATTACGGTACCACCCTGCGATTCGCGGATTACGCGGTGGCGCCTTACTATTGAGGTGAAGATATGCAAGTACAGCTAAGCACAGACGAGCGGCTTGACGTCGTCAACGAGCGTCTGCGGCTCATACAAAAGAAAAACGGCCTTACCTTCGGCACCGACGCTTATCTGCTCGCGGCGTTCATGCGTCCCGAGCCGGGAGCGCGCGGCGCGGAGCTGGGTTCCGGAACGGGCATTGTGTCAATGCTCGCCGCGACGCGAGGCAAGCTCGCCCACATCGACGCCTACGAGCTCCAGCCCGAGTTCTCCGAGCTCGGCGCGCGCAACATATCGCTGAACGGGCTTGCCGACGTAGTCGACCAGCACACCGCCGACATCCGCGCGCTCGGCCACGGGCGCGACACCGGCACGCTTGACATTGTCTTCACAAATCCCCCCTACATGAAGGACGGCCACGGGCGCGACTGCGCGCACAGCTTCAAGCATATCGCCCGGCACGAGACGTCCGGGGACATCGGCGAGTTCTGCGCGGCGGGCGCGCGGCTGC
>CAVIBA010000073.1:0-3237 GCA_963640785.1 Bulleidia sp. | reverse complement strand
GGCGGTTTTACTGCGTCTACCGCCCCGACCGTCTGTCCGACCTCATGCAGGCGCTGCGCTCAAACCGGCTAGAGCCCAAGCGCATGACGCTCGTGCAGCCCGACGCGGCGACACCGCCCTGCATGGTGCTCGTCGAGGCGCGTCTCGGCGGTTCGCCCTCGCTGACGCTCACCCCTGCCCTGCTGCTCTATCGTCTCCCCGTCAACGACTCCCCCCGCGTCATGACCCCCGAAGCCGAGGCCGTCTACGCCGGGTGTAAGCTATACTAAAAGTGGCTGGGTCTTTGCCCCAGCCCCCACTTAAGACGCTTTTTCGAGAAAAAGCGCCTTAAGAATCCGCAAAAAGCTTTCAAAATGGGGGCAGCGCAGACCAAGTGTACGGCCGAACAATGTGGCGCGCCTCTTCCGCAAAAAGCGTCGGGCATCTGTGGATGCCCGACGTTTTTTTTATTCTTCCGAATATTCTTTTATCCCCTGCATACGTCCGAACTCGCGGAAGCCGTCGATGCCGCCACGCTGGATTGCGCCGAATATGCGGTAGCGCAGTCCTCGGTTCTGCCGCTCAAGTGTGGACAGCAGCTTTTTCATCTCCTCGCGCTCGGTCGCGCCGTCCTCGGGGCAGGTCGACTTGACGACGGGCAGCTCCGCCTTATTAGCGAAATACCGCACGTCCTTCTCCGGCATGTATATCATGGGGCGTATCAGGTAAAGATCCCGCCGCGAGAGGTAGGTGACGGGCTGGAAGCAGCCGAGCCGTCCCTCAAAAAACAGATTGAGCATAAACGTCTCGACGACATCGTCAAAGTGATGTCCGAGCGCGACCTTGTTGCACCCGAACTGCTGCGCCGCGTTATGAAGCGCGCCGCGCCGCATTTTTGCGCACAGCGAGCATGGATTTGACTCCTTGCGCACTTCAAAAATGATGTGCGCGATCTCGGTCTCAACCGTGTGATAGGGCACGTCGAGGCTTTCGCACAGCGCCGTGACTCCGGTGAAGTCCATTCCCTCGAGCCCCATGCCGACCGTTATCGCCACAAGCTCAAACGGCTCGGGGTAGAAGCGGCGGAGCTCGGCGAGCGCGCAAAGCAGGGTCAGCGAGTCCTTTCCGCCGGATATGCCGACGGCTATGCGGTCACCGGCGCTTATCATTTTGTAGTCGTCGATAGCACGACGTGTGTAGCTGAGTACGCGTTTTATGTTGTCCATACAGTCTCTTTCCTGTGGCGACGCCGCGAGGCCAGCGTCGCCCTGTGTTTATTTTTCAGGCCCGACCGACAGTATAACGGTGTTCACCACCGTTCTCGGCTGGCCGTATTCGCCGTTCGACTGCTTGTCGGACGGGCGGTTTATCAGCTTGTATTCGTCGCCGACCAGCTGAACCATGGTCGCGCTTCCACCGCCGTCGAGGAAGAACGCCGTCGCGACACCGAGCTCAAGGCACAGCTCGTCTGCGTCGCTGTTTTTGAGTCCCACCGCGTATCCGGACTGACGCCCGTCGTAGGTTATCATGACGACGTTGCCGTTGTCCTTGACGCCGAGGATTGTCATCGGGTAGCGGTTGCTGTCATTTATGTTGGTGGACTTTCCTCCAAGCACTATCGGTATGTGCCCGCCGACGGCGTTGCGCATGCTCTGCCATGCGGCGTTATTTCCCATTCTGTCCGTGACGCTGATTGAAATCTCCACGCTGTCGCCAACGCTGAAGCCTGTCAGGCGGTCAATCCGGCTGCCGCGTGCGGTGAGGATTATGCGGTTCTGCCTGAACTCAGGCGCGCTGCTCTCCCCCGACTTTTTTATCGCGGTGACCTTGCCTTTTATCGTCTCGCCGTGGCGCACGACGTAATCGTAGCCGCAGTCGATGACGACCTCGTAGGAGTCGTCGAGCGCGTAGTTGTTCGACAACTTATCCGTGTACATGACCAGCGCGTTGTTCGCCGGGAGGCGGTTCACGCCGTCGCCGGAGACGGTGACGCCGATGGTCTTGTTGGCAATCTTTATGACGACCTGCGGGTTTCCGAGCACCGCCGTGCCGTCGTCTGTAATGCCGAACGAGTAGAAATCGCCCTCGTACGGCGTCTCCTGCGACATGTGCGTCGAGGTGATTATCTCGCCGTCATACATATTGAACCCGCGCGGAACAGTCAGCGATTTTTTGACGACCGGGTCGGAGCAGTTTTTGTATGTCGTTCCCTTGCCGAGCACCCTCGCGTGCGCGTAGGACACCATCCACAGGTCTCCGTTGACCGCGACCACGGCGCGCTTGCCCTGGCCGTTGCTCTCATTGAAGGCCTTGACGGTCGCCGACACGGTCTTGAGCGTCGTGGCATATGTGCCGCCCGAGATCACATCGAAATAAAGATTACTCTGACGCGGGTCAAATTCCACGACCGTGATGTCCTGCTGGCCGTATTTGCTGTCGGCGGAGAGCGCGTAGTGCGTGCTCGTCACGCCGTCGCATATTGTCGAGAAGGTGCAATCGACCTCGCCGTCGAGGTGGATTATCATGTCCGCCTCGGAGCAGCGGCCATTGTAGAGCAATCCGCCCTCAAGCCGTCCGCCCTCAAGCCCTGCGACGATGCCAGCAAAATACTCCGCCGCGCGCAGCGTCGCCGTTCCGCACCCGCCGACGACTACCACCTTGTTTCCGACCACGCGCACGGTGTAGTCATACATTGAGGCAAGCTCGGCGAGCGCCGTGCGGCTCTCCTCGCGGTTGGTCTCGCCGACGAGTATTTCGTACTCGCCCGGTTTCTCATCCTTGCGGGTATTGAGCCAGTCGGTCTTGACGCCGACGTTAAAGCCCGCCGCCTTCATGGCGTCGCGTATCACGCCGAGCGCCGCAGTCTCCTGCCCCGTCGACTCGTCCGGACGGACTATCGAGTACCCCGCGTCGAGCGCCAGTCCTGACACTGCGGTCGTCGTATCCTGCGGAGTTTCGGCGGTCGGCACGGAATCCTCGCCGGAGCCCGGAGCGGTGGTCACAAGCTCGTCCTCGCCGTGGGTGCAGGAGGTGAGCAGCAGCAAAATCGCAAGCGCGAGACAGGCAAGCCGGTATTTTTTCATATCAGACTCCTCAAATTTTTATACGTGGGCGTCGCCGTGCCACATTAGCCTTGCGCGGAGACACCCTCTATATTTTATCATCGCCCGCCCCCGCTGTCAATAAAAAGTTCGCGTCTCGCCTGTACATTTGTCAATGATGTGAGACCAAAAAGTTAAAAAAATAATTGTTAAGTTA
>CAVIBA010000072.1:7286-9704 GCA_963640785.1 Bulleidia sp. | reverse complement strand
TAACTTAACAATTATTTTTTTAACTTTTTGGTCTCACATCATTGACAAATGTACAAAAAATGGCGGCGCCGGAGCGCCGCCATGTTTTTTACTGCTTGTCAGTAAACGACTGGAGGTACTTTATCCCCGAGAGCGGCAGCATGAGCAGTGTCGAGAGCACCGCGCCGAACGCGCCCTGAATCAGGTTGCCGACGACGCCGGACAGCGCGCCCGCCGCGCCGTAGAGCACGACCTCATACGCAAAGTAGCCGACCACCATCAGCACCTCGCCGCACAGTCCAGCGACGGCGTATAAGGGCAGCGTGTGCCTGCGTCCGCGGCTGAGCACCCGGAACAGCACCGACGCCAGCGCCGCGACGCCCCACTTGATGACGAAGGTTGCGGGAATGTAGGTTGCAGCGCCGAGGATGAGGTCGGTAAGCCCCGAACCGACGGCGGCGGCGATACCGCCCCACAGCGGCCCGAGAATGTAGCCCGCGAGCAGCACGAAGCAGTCGCCGAGGTGGACGTATCCACCGGCGGGCGAATATGTCAGCACTATCATTGTAGACAGGCAGATGAGCGCAGCCATGAGAGCCGCGGCCACCAGCTTACGGATGTTGCTGTTTTTCATTTCGAATCATCTTCTTTTCATTTAATTTCGTTTATGTCGTACGGCGTTGTCTGATAAACAAAATAATTGAGCCAATTGGAATAAAGCAGATTGGCACAGCTGCGCCAACGGACGAGCGGAGACTTTGTTTCATCGTCGTCGGGGTAGTAATTTTCCGGCAGGGCGATGGGAAGTCCTGCGTCGCGGTCGCGGCGGTATTCGAGGTTGAGCGTGTCGGCGTCGTACTCCGAGTGCCCCGTGACGAACACCTGCTTGCCACGTTCCGTCATGCATATGAGCACGCCTGCCTCGGGCGAGGAGGCGACTATCTTGAGCTCGGGGTGCCGCTCGATGTCCTCGCGGCGCACCTCGGTGTGGCGCGAATGCGGAACCCAGAACTCGTCGTCAAAGCCGCGCATGAGCATTGAGCGGCGGTGGTCAGGGTGATGCCTGAACACGCCGAACAGCTTATTTTCAAGCGGATATTTGGGTATACCGAAGTGGTAATAAAGCCCCGCCTGCGCGCCCCAGCAGATGTGGAAGGTGCTTGTAACGTGCGTCTTGCTCCACTCCATTATGCCGCACAGCTCGTCCCAGTACTCGACCTGCTCGAACTCCAGCTGCTCGACCGGCGCGCCGGTGATTATCATGCCGTCGTAGCGGCGGTCGCGCACCTCGTCGAAGGTGCGGTAGAAGGCCAGCATGTGCTCCGCCGACGTGTGGCGCGCCTTGTGCGTCGCCGTCTGGAGCAGCTCGAGTTCGACCTGAAGCGGCGTGTTGCCGATGAGCCGGGCTATCTGTGTCTCTGTGACCACCTTGGTGGGCATGAGATTGAGCATGAGTATGTGAAGCGGACGTATATCCTGCGTGATGGCGCGGGTTTCGGTCATCACGAATATGTTTTCTTGCTGCAATGTGCCGGTGGCGGGCAGAAGATTCGGAATTTTTATCGGCATGGTGCCATCTCCCGTGGGTTAGTTGTTGAACGCCTGCTCAAGGTCGGCGATAATGTCCCCGACGTTCTCGATGCCGACGCTGAGCCGGACGAGATCAGGCGTAATGCCCGAGTCGGCGAGCTGTTCGTCGCTCAGCTGACGGTGGGTGGTGCTGGCCGGGTGTATCACGCTTGTGCGCGCGTCGGCGACGTGAACCACTATCGCGGCGAGCTTCAGCGAGTCCATGAATTTCATTGCAGCCTCGCGTCCGCCGCGCACGCCGAACGAAATGACTCCGCTCGCGCCGTCCGGGACGTACTTGCGCGCCAGCTCGTACTGGCTGTTGGACTCAAGCAGCGGGTAGTTGACCCAACTGACTTGCGGATTTTCCTCAAGCCATCTTGCAACGCGCAGCGCGTTCTGGCAGTGTCTCTCGACGCGCAGATGCAGCGTCTCAAGGCCGAGGTTGAGCAAAAACGCCGTCATGGCGTTCATGGGATTGCCTATATCGCGGACGAGCTGGACGCGCAGCTTGGTTATATAGGCCTTATCGACGCCGAAGTTTGAGGTATACACTACGCCGTGGTACGACTCGTCCGGCTCGGTGAGCTCGGGGAAGCGACCGCTGGTCCAGTCGAAGCGGCCGCCGTCGACCACACAGCCACCGACGATGGTAGCGTGACCGTCCATATATTTTGTTGTCGAGTGCGTGACTATGTCCGCGCCGAACTCAAACGGGCGGCAAAGCACAGGCGTCGCGAATGTGTTATCGACCACCAGCGGGATGCCGTGACGATGCGCGAGGTTGGCGTAGCGCTCGATGTCGAGCACGTTCATGGCGGGGTTGGCAATGGTCTCGCCGAAAATGAGGCGGGTTTTGTCGTCTATAAG
>CAVIBA010000072.1:0-7276 GCA_963640785.1 Bulleidia sp. | reverse complement strand
TCTATAAGCTTCTCGACCTCCTCGTCGCTCATCTCGGGCGTGACGAAGCGCGTCTCGATGCCGAGGCGGCGAAGCGTGACGCCGAGCAGATTAAATGTGCCGCCGTAAATGGAGGTCAGCGCGACGACATTCTGCCCTGCCGACGTGATATTGAGCACGGCAAGCATACTTGCGCTCTGTCCCGACGACAGCAGCACCGCGCCCGAGCCGCCCTCAAGGTCGGCGATTTTATCCTCGACGCAGGCGACGGTAGGGTTGGAGATACGCGAGTACATATGCCCCTCCGCCTCGAGGTCGAACAGCTTACCGAGATGCACGGAGCTGTCATATTTATACGTTGTACTCTGGCAAACGGGCAGCACGCGCGGCTCGCCGTTGCCGGGCTTATAGCCTGACTGTATACATTTAGTTTCGATTTTGTAGTTTGACACGGCACACCTCCGGGAAATTTGGTATTTTATTTTATGATTATATCACATCTCGTCGAAATTGGCAATATTCCATATGCCGAAAGTAAGCAAAGCGCGGGAGGGTGGGGATGTGTAAAATACCGAAGGGGAGTGGGGCGGGGATGAGGCGTATTGGCATATGCCGGTATGCTAAGAAAGTTCTTTGACTACGGGGGCGCACGCCGTGGAGGCCACCAAGACAAAAGAACTTATCATAAAGAAAACGGCCTCCACCGGATTTACCGGTGGAAACCGCAAAACCATATTATTCTGTTCCCTTACTTCGACTCTACAATCGCCAGCATGACCTCGGTCTTGTTCTTGGTAAACGTTATGTACAGCTTGTTGTCCGCGTACTTCATCGCCGGGTAGGTGAACTCGCCGATGCCGGTCGCGAGACAGTTGACGCGGCGGAAGGTGCAGCCGTTGTTCTCCGACATGTAGAGCGCCAGCGGCGTGCGCTTGCCTTTGCTCTTGCCCTCGGGCAGTCCGTTCGGATTGCAGAGCAAGAATACGCGCAGGTCGGACATCCACAACCCGCAGATCGGGCTGTTCGGGTTGGCAACGTTGAGCGGGTAGGGCGTGTTCCATGTCAAGCCTCCGTCGTGGGAATCGGCGCGGAAGAGGTAGCCGACGGATGAACGCATGATGGCGTGCACGTATGTTCCGCCCTCCGACCACAGCACAGGCGACCAAAGACCGCCGTCGAAGCCGTTTCTGTAATGCTTGGGAAGCTCGATCGCGTCGCTGCGGTGCCAGTGCTCGCCGCCGTCCTGCGAACGGTAAACGTAAGCGGCGCAGTCGCCCTCTGGGGTCATGCCGCCGCACAGCAGCGTGCCGTCGGACAGTGTCAGCACCGCGGCGCGGGAGGGGCCGCCGACCATGCTGTCGCCCTCGGTCATGACGTCGACAGGCTCGCCAAAGGTCAGGCCGCCGTTAAGCGAGACCAGCCGCTCGGTGTGCATTTCGGAGGGGTCGGAGCCGACGCGGCAGAGCAGTACGATTGCACCGTCGTCGCGGCGGTAGAGCTGGGGATAGCGGCGCAGTATGCGGTCGGCGGGAACAACGGGCTGAGCCTCGGTCCACTTGCCCTTCGCGTCACGCACGGCGCCCATGATGGTCCACGAGGTGCCCTTTTCCTTCTCCCAGACAACGAGCAGCGCGCCATCGTCGAGCGGGAGGCAGTCGGCGCTGCCGCAAAGACGGCCATCGGGTGCAAAAACTGTTTCGTAAGCGTAAAACCTCATTATATAACATGTCCTTTCATGCGCGAGCCAGTCAGGCTCCGCGCTTTTTATTGTCATAGGAAAATTATACTACCAAAACGACGTTCTGTCAATCGGTGTGGAGTAAATTTTGAGGGGTGGGCGTATTGCATATGCCCATGCGCTGTTAAGAAAAGTTCTTTGGCCTTGGCAAGACACGCCATAACGTCTGCGGGACGTGATTTAACTGTACTTTTCTGCCGCGAGCAGAGAAAGAACACTTCTTAACGTCGGAGAATAATCCGGCGAGTATCCGCCAAGGGCAAAGAACTCTTCATAAGGAAAGCGGCTCCCGCAGGTCGTCACCTGCGAGAACCGCAAAAAACATTTTAATTATAGCGCATGGGCATATGCAATACGCCCACACCACATGTCACAGTGCCTCCAGCACTGCCTCGTACCTCGTCATGAGCCAGGCGTAGGCCTCGCTCGAGAAGTGGTGGTTCGGCGCGTCGCCGCGGACGACACCCTCGTCAATCCACGCGAGCTGCGCGGGATTCTGAAAGCTGATGCCGCTGTTATAATAGTTGTTGAAGCAGGGCAGCGCGTAGCGACGGCAGACACGCTCCATCGCCTCGACGTAGTCAATGTCGGAGAGCCCCAGCTTGTTCTTCGACGGCCAGCGGTTGTAGTTGGTCATGAACAGCACCCGCGCGCGGGGGTATTTCGCCGTAACGCCGCGTATGAGTACGTTAAGCGCACCGCAGAAGGTCGTCGGGTCGTCGCTGTCGTCGGGGCCTATCGGGACGTTGAGACGCTTGTCGTTTGCGCCGCCCATTATGACGACGTAATCCGCGCCGTCCTCCATGTCGGCGTAGCGGACGCACATCGCCGGCAGCTTCTGCTCTTCCTCCGACTGAACCGACAGCGTGTTGCCGTTCTGACCGTAGTTGTGCAGCGTCATGTGATGCTTCGCCGCCAGCATCTCGAGCCATGTGTTGCCCTTGCAGTCCTTGCTGCCGTGGAAAAGCGAGTCGCCGAGCGCGACTATTTTTTTGCCTTCAAGAATATCCGTGTTCATTTTGTTTTCCTCATTATTATTTTTATAGCTTGCCAAGTCCGTCCTGACGACGGGCGGGCAGGTCGGTCACAATCCCGTCGGGCACTGACACAACGTCCGCATTCTCCGGCAGATCGTCGTACATATGCTCGAGAATCCCGGCGCTGAGCCGCCCGCCGGTACTTCCGACCTCGGCGTGCACCGTCGCCATGTTGCGCTGACGCATGACCGTCGCGTAGCTGCGTCCGGCGATGATTATGTGCTCGAGCAGCTGTATGCCGACCAGCTCGAACGCCGCGCGCAGCA
This sequence comes from Bulleidia sp., assembly GCA_963640785.1. Lineage (GTDB taxonomy): Bacteria > Bacillota > Clostridia > Oscillospirales > CAG-272 > UMGS1002. Next base: position 4,256 of record CAVIBA010000072.1, on the reverse strand, counting down.
TCTCGGTCGTGTCGATGTCGTCGCCGGACGGCACCGCGACGCCGTTCGGATGGTTATGCGCCACGACCACCGCCGACGCGTGCCGGAACAGCGCCTTCTCGACCATAACCCGCGGCACCATGACCGCGGCATTGACGCTCCCGTCGCAGATATAGGCGCAGTCGATGAGCCGCATGGCGTTGTCGAACATCATAAGGTAGACCTGCTCGCGCGTCGAACCGATGTAAAGCCGGGCAAGGTAGGCGCTGATTTTGCCGATTGAGTCGTAGACCATGCGCGGGCTGTCGTCCGGTCGCTCAAGGCGGCAGCGTATCCCGCTGACGAGCCGGATGAGGTCGGCGGAGTTCTGTCCGACGCCCTCGACGAGCATCAGCTCCTCAGCCGACGCCGCAAAGACCGCTCCGAGCGAGCCGAACCGCTCGATAAGCCGGTGCGCCGTCTCGTTTGTATCGCAGCGCGGGACAGCGTAGAACAACAGCGCCTCAAGCAGCTGATGATCCTCAAAGCTGTCGCAACCCTCCGCCCTCAGCCGCCTGCGCAGACGCTGACGATGTCCCTCGTGCAGGTGCATCACGCCCTCTCAGACTTCATGCCCGCATACCGGCGGACGATGCCGCAGAGTATGTCGGTCTGTATATCCATTCCCTCGGCCGTGATGTGCTCATACGGGCCGTGGAAGGCGTAGCCGCCCGTGCCGAGATTGGGGCACGGCAGTCCCATATACGACAGGCGCGCGCCGTCTGTGCCGCCGCGTATCGGGCAGATGATGGGGCGTATTCCCTGCTCGCGGGTAGCCTCGAGCGCCGTCTCAACGACGTGGTAGCAGGGCAGTATCATCTCGCGCATGTTTCTGTACTGCTCGCGGATGGTGAGTTCGACCGTTCCCTCGCCGTAGCGGAGATTCATCTCGTCGGTTATGCGGCGCAGCCGGGCCTCGCGCTCGGCGAACAGCTCGGCGCTGTGGTCGCGGACTATGTAGTGCAGCGTCGCGTGCTCGACGTTGCCCTCCATGGCGTGCAGATGGTAAAAGCCCTCATAGTTTTCGGTGTCGCGGGGCGTCTGATGGGGCGGCAGCATGGAGTTTATCTCCATGGCGAGCAGCTGGGCGTTGACCATGGTGCCCTTGGCGCTTCCGGGATGAATGTTGAAGCCCTTGATGCTGAAGGTCGCGGCCGAGGCGTTGAAGTTTTCAAAAACGACCTCGCCCTCCTCGCCGCCGTCGACTGTGTACGCGTACTGCGCGCCGAAGCCCGCGATGTCGAAGTGATCGGCGCCCGCGCCGACCTCCTCGTCAGGTGTAAATCCGACGGACAACTGCCCGTGCAGCTCGCCGGAGGCGATTACGCGCTCGAGCATGGTCATAATCTCGGAGATTCCGGCCTTGTCATCAGCGCCGAGCAGGCTTGTGCCGTCGGTTACGATAAGCGTGCGGCCGCGCAGGCGCGACAGGTGCGGAAAGGCGGCGACGCTCAGCGTGCGCCCGCTGCTCCCGAGCTCGACGTTTCCGCCGTCATAGTTTTTGATAATGCGCGGGTGGACGTTCTCGCCGTTGAAGTCGGGCGAGGTGTCGAGGTGGGCGATAAAGCCTATCTTAGGAGCCTCCTCATAGCCCGGCGTTGCGGGCAGACGGGCGTAGACGTAGCACTTGTCGTCCACGCGGACGTCGGAAAGTCCCATGTCGCGCAGCTCGCGCGCAACAAGGCGCGCCAGCTCAAACTGGCAGGCCGAGGTCGGCACGCTCGAGCTGTGCTCGTCCGACGACGTCGGGACGCAAACGTATTTCAAAAGCCGCTCATATGCTCTCATAACAATTCCCTTCTCCGGTCAGAGACCGAGTATTTCTCTTTCTATCACGTCGGCCACGCCGCACCCGACGCAGTTGAAGCGCGTGACGTTGCGAGCCTTTGACATGCGCTCGGCATCGCTGTCCTTGAGTGCGAAGCCGTGCCCGGCGTTCTCTATCATTTCAAAATCGTTCCACATGTCGCCAAAGGCGTAGCAGTCCTCGTTGGGGATGCCGTAGTAGGCGGCGATGCGCTCGAGTGCGTGCCATTTGCTGGCCGCCGCCGGGCAGATGCTCATGCGTATGCCGCCCTGCGACTTGGAATCGGGGTTCTTGGGCACAAAGTCCCACGTCGTAAACGCGACGTTGCTGAAGGACGACACCAGCTCGCTCATGCGGTCGGCCGCGGCGCGGTCGGGCGGCGTGAGGATTATGCGCGAGGCGTCTGTATCGGGCAGACTGTCGGCGTCCATCTTGATAAGCGGCTCGGCGGTGGCGATGTGCTCGCGGTAGTAGTCGTTGTGACGACCGTCGGTGTACCACAGCGCGTCGTTGCGCTCGACGTACCAGGGCTTGCAGTCAAGCTCGGCGCAAAGCGCCAGCACGCGGCGCACGTACTCGGCCGGGATGAAGCACTCATACTCCGGGAAATCCTTGGCCGTCGGGTGGTAGACATGCGCGCCGTTTATTGTGCTGACGGCGGTGTCAAGCCCCATGCGGTCGTAGACCCAGCGGAACATGCGCAGGGGTCTCGCGGACGAGCAAACCACAACGTGCCCCGCCGCGCTCGCGGCCTTGACGGCGCGGACGGTTCTCTCGTCAAGCACCCTTACCTTGGGCAGCACGGTGCCGTCCAGATCGAACATTATCAGCTTTTTATCCATATGTACTTTTACCTTTGTATTTTTACCTTTCAGTTTTTAACGAACCCAGTTGATCTTGTTTGAGGGCACGTAGTCGCAGCCCATGCCTATCGCGCGCGCCATGGTCTCGGGCGTGTCGGCGGAGCGGAAGCAGATGCGCAGCCCCGCCGCGTGCACCCTCTCGACCAGCCCTGCGGGGATCTCGTCGAGGTCGGCGATTTTGAACGACATACCTGCATACCCCAGCTCGGCGAGGCGCGGAATGTTATCCTCACTGCTGAATATGTGGTGAATGAACACCCGCTCCGACAGCGCGCGTGCGTCGCACAGCGGCTCCAACTTTATCGCGGAATAAACGCAGTGATCCTCAAGCCCGAACTGGCGGACGTAGAACAGCGTCTCCTCAGCGAGCGGCGCCTTGAGCTCGAGAAACGGCACTGCGCCGTACCTGCGGCAGATTGAGAGGTAGTCGCAGAAGGTGGGAATGCGCAACTCCTCCGGTGTGTGCGCCGCGACGTTGACGCCCGCCGCTATGTACAGGCGGGCAAGCTCGGCGTAGGTCATGTCAGCAATAGCGCCCTCGCCCTCGGTCAGCCCGTCCACCTTTTTGTTGTGGAAGCATACAAGTCTGCCGTCAAGCGTGCGGTGGACATCCGTCTCGATGGCCCAGACGCCGCGCTGACCTGCCGTCTCAAACGCCGGCAGCGAGTTCTCGGGCTCGACCGCACTTGCTCCGCGGTGGGCTATTATCTTAGGCGAGGTCAGCGAATTTTCTTTATAAAACAAGCATCTTTCCATTTTATTTTTCCCTCAGATTGCGTCTGTCAAGTCCCAGTCTGTGGCGCAGACGGAGCACGTACACCCGCACCAGCCGCGTCAGTGCAATATCGTAAAGCACAAACGCAACGTTCACCATGGCATACAGCACCACAGACAGCTCCATGACCTCATGCGACAGCGCAAGAATATATTTCGTCGCGAGCACGACCAGCGTCGTTGCGGCGTTCGCCGCGACGAGCTTGATGAGCCAGCCCACCGGGCGGCACTTCATGTGATCGAGCCGCGGCTTGATTATCGGATACCAGCCGCAGAACATCAAATATATCGCGCCCGGCAGCTTGCAGGGCAAAAAGAGCACGCCGATAAGCCCCGTGGCGGCGTAGACCAACCACGGCCAGAAACCGCCTATCTCGACCACCACCATCACCGACAGCATACCCGCCAGCGCCGCCGCCGACAAATCAAGCACGTCGATAAGCGCGCCGATTGTCATTATCACGACGCCGAGCGCCACGCAGACGGCGCACAGTGTCAGCCGCTCTGTTTGTTTACTGATTTTGTTTTTCATGCTTCTCCTCAACAGCAGCGTATCAGGTCGCCGCCCATACTTTCACAGCAGCAGTCCGCGCACATAAGCCCGCCGCAAATGTGACATGCCGAGCAGCCGCCCGGCTCTGACGTTTCATAGCTGCGCCCGTAGGCGTTAGCCTGGCGGCGCAGCTGCTCGCGCGCGCTGCGGTACTCCATATTGTCGGGATCCATGCTGCATGCGCGGTCGAACAGTTGCTGTGCGTCGACGTACCGCCCGCGCCGTATCTCGATGACGCCCT
>CAVIBA010000071.1:2398-9836 GCA_963640785.1 Bulleidia sp. | reverse complement strand
TCACTTTTTCTATATCTTTTTTATTTTTCAGTCTCACATCTATTGTAACACTACATTTTGTCGCAACAAAAATTGCATTATCTCTTCCATTCCGGCGCGGGATGTGGTATAATTAATGAAAATAACTTTACAGAACGGAGGCATTTCATGGAAAAGTACAAAGGACTGCCGCTTCTCATCGACGGCGGCACGTGGAACACCGGTCATGTGCAGGGCATCGCGCTCGACACGGCCGGCAAGTATGTTTATTACGCGTTTACCACAACACTGGTAAAAACCGACCTTGAGGGCAACCTCATCGGTACGGTCACGGGTCTGCTCGGACACCTCGGCTGCATCGACTTCAACGACGACGACGGCCGATTGTACGGCTCGCTCGAGCTCAAGCACGACTCGATAGGTCAGGGCATCATGAAGCGGACGGGTCAGGCGATTGCCGAGGAGGACTCGTTCTACATAGCGATATTTGACGTCGACAAAATCGACCGCGTCGGCATGGATGCCGAGCGCGACGGCGTCATGAAGGCCGTATATCTCGGCGAGGTGGTCGACGACTACAACGCAACCGACGTCTGCGGCAAGGCGCACCGCTATGGTTGCTCGGGTGTCGACGGAACCGGCTTCGGCCCCGTTCCCGGCTCGCCTGCCGGAAGCCCGAATATGCTGTTCATCGCCTATGGTATCTACGGCGAGCTCGACCGTGAGGACAACGACTACCAGGTGCTGCTCTGCTTCGACTGGCGTAAGTTCGACGCCTACGCACAGCCGCTGACGCAGGGTCATCCACACCACAGCGGCCCGCGCCCCGACGCGAAGTATTTCCTTTACACCGGAAACACGACCTGGGGCATACAGAACCTTGAGTACGACGCCTTCACCGGCGACTGGTGCGTCGCCGTTTACGTCGGCAAAAAGCCGCAGTTCCCGAACTATCCCATGTTCGTCATTGACGGCAGCGTGGCTCCGGTCGAGACCGAGCTTGTCGGTCGCGGCGGCGAGCGGGGAATGGTGCTGTCGCTCAAAAAGGAGGGCAACCACCACGAGGAGAGCGGCGTCTGGGGGCTCACCTTCAAGCGCGGACAGACGGGCATGTATTCCTTCGGAAACGGCCTGTTCTACGTCTCGCATGAGGGGCGCACGCCCGAGCCCGAGCGTCTGCACACCTGCATGGTGCACCTTTACAGACGCCTGCCGGGAGATGCCGTCGGTTTTGCGGAAATAACCGAGGGCGCGTCCGAGGGCTCGGACGACCCCGACCCGGCGCGGCTTCGGCCGCAGTCTGAAATGCCCCCGAAGCCCAACTACATAAGCGTAGCCGGGGCTCGCAAAACGCCGGCCGCCGCTCCCGCCGCGCCTGCTGAGCCCGGCGAGACGCCGGTGCTCGAGATACGGCATCTGTCCAAGAAATTCGGCGCGCGCCGGGTGCTCAACGACATAAGCCTTACCGTCGGGCGCGGCGAAATATTCGGCTTTCTCGGCCCCAACGGCTCGGGTAAAACGACAACCATCAAGCTGATGCTCGGGCTTCTGAACCTCGAGCAGGGCGAGATATTCATCTGCGGGCACAACGTCCGCACCGATTTTGAGGCCGCCATGTCGCACGTCGGCGGCATCATCGAGAACCCCGAGATGTACCGCTACCTCTCGGGTCGGCAGAACCTCGAGCAGTACGCCCGCATGTACGGCGGCATACCAGAGGAGAGAATAGACCGTCTGGCCGCGCTCGTCGGCCTCGAGGATCGGCTGAACGACAAAATTGCCCGCTACTCGCTAGGTATGCGTCAGCGACTGGGACTGGCGCAGGCGCTGCTCAACAACCCCGCTCTCATCGTGCTCGACGAGCCGACCAACGGCCTCGACCCCGAGGGCATTCACGATCTGCGCGAGACGCTGATAGGCCTTGCGGCACAAGGCGTTTCGGTGTTCGTCTCGAGCCACCAGCTGTCCGAGCTTGAGCAGCTGTGCACGCACGTCGGCATAATCAGCCGCGGCACGCTGCTCGGCGTTCACAGTATGGCCGAGCTGCGGCGCCTTAGCGACCCCGACAGCACCACAATGAGCGTCGGCGTCCGGAGCCCCGAGGCGGCGGCCGGGATTTTGTCGCGGCGCGGCATCGAGCACACCGTCACGAACGGCGCGCTGCGCTTCACGCTGCCGAACGAGCTTGTCAGCGACGTGCTGCGCGAGTTGTCGGACGGTGCGGGACTGCTCTCGGCAGTGCAGGAGCAGCGCAGCCTCGAGCAGGCGTTCCTTGAGATGACACACGACTATGACGCCGCCACCGGGCAGCGTCCCGGCAAGATTTGAGGAGGTGCGGTATGAAAAACAGAGACAGTGAAAGAACCGTTCGCGGCGGCCTGCTTCGCAACGAGATGATAAAAATCAACCGTCAGACAGGGTTCCGCGCGGTCATGATAGTGGTGCTCGTAATAGGACTGCTTACAGCTGTCATAATGGCTGCCGTCACGGCGTCCTTACACTTGGACGACTCGCTTGAAGACAAGCAGAAGGCATATCTTGACGAGGCCGAAGAGTTCCGTGACCTCGCCGCTCGGACAAGCGGCGACTCGTCGCGCAATTTCAGGCTTATGGCCGAGTATAGCGAGGTCTGCGCCGAGTCGCTGGGGTATTTCATCGACAACGAAATTCCCGATTGGAAATACGAGCATTTCTTTAACCTTTACAACAACGCCCGCGCGAAGCTGCACGCGGCAGAGGCCATCTGCGACTACACCTACACGGTGGATGAGCTCATGTCGAGCGATTTTGGTCCCGTGCTGAAGGCAGAGGGACAGTTTTCGACTGCGGTGTACGTCTCCGGCTCGGTATTCGACTGCTTTGTGCGGGTGGGCAGCGAGGACGCGTACGCGCGCATTTCGGACACCGAGTTTCTGAAACTTGTGCGCGAGGAGGTGAAGGCGGTGACAAGCTACATCGAGGTCGCCGACTTCTCCTACGAGCTGGCAAGAATGCTGAACGAGGCCGTGGCGCAGCTCGTGTCCACAAACGAGACTCTTGCGGAGTACAATACGCAAATCGATGCCGGGAGCCGGGATTCCGAGCTGAAGTACGCATACGACAAGGCCGTGCTCACGGCCGAGGGGCAGGAGATGCTTGTCGAGGCCTACCGCTGGCTGTATGACAACAACGTCGCCTACGACTCGTGGCAGCTGAAGACTGTGAAGGACGGTATGGCGGCTGCGGCGCGCGACCTTGGTGATCACGCCGTGCCGGACAGACAGCTGTTCGAGCAAATGGGTCTTGCCGAGAACTACGAATACGAGCGGTACGCCGCCTCGCGGGAAAAATCCGCGGAGGAGGCGCGCACAGCGCTCCGTGTGTTCAGATACAGCCTTGAGAACGACATACCGACGCCGCAGATGGCGTCAAAGCCGGTCAGGGAACTTGTAAAAATCGGCATTTCGTACATAAGGGGACTGATTCTCATCGTCTACGTGGTGCTGGCAGGAACGACGGTGGCAAACGAATTTTCGTCCGGCACCGTGCGCCTGCTGCTGACGCACCCCCGCAAGCGCCGCCGCGTGCTGACCTCCAAAATATTCAGCGTGCTTATCTGGACGGCTGGACTGTATGCCGCCGTGGCGCTGGAGTTTGTGCTTGTCAGCTCGGTTGTGCTCCGCGGCGTGGGCGATCTGTTCGTGCCCGACCTTTACTGCGTCGGCGGAACGGTGTTCAGCCTGCCCGGCATCGTGCGCATAGTCGAGGCGCTGGCCTTCGGACTGCTGCCGGCATTGCTTTGCGCATCGCTCGCGCTGCTCTTCGCCTGCCTGACGGGCAAGGCGGCCTTCTCGGTCGCGCTGCCGCTTGTCATAAATATGATGTCGGGTACGGTGTCCATGTTTGCGCGAATGCTCGCCGAGCGCTTCCCGTGGCTGTGCTTCACGATACTGCCCTACTTCAATATGTCGCCCTTTGTGCACGACCCGACGGCGGCTTATTCCCGGATCGAGGTTTTATCGGAGATCTTCGGCAGCTCGTCCGTGTCGTACGGGCTTGACGCATGGGCGGGTGTCGCAATATTTGCCCTGCATATCGGCGCGGTTGTGGTTTTGAGCTACGTCAGCTTCACAAAACGTCAGATAAAGAGCTGATTCATAGCAATATTTGTCCGATAGATGCCACACTATGACTTGAAATCGGATGATAATTAGGTCATAATTAATAAAAAATATTATAAAAAAGAGAGGTATACCATTATGTCATTCCCCGTAGCTGTGCAGGTTTATTCCGTCCGCGACGCGGCCAAGGCCGACCTTGCCGCCACACTCCGCTCCATTAAGGAGATGGGATATGACGGTGTTGAATTTGCGGGTATGTACGACCATACCCCCGAGGAGATCAGAGATCTCTGCGCCGAGACAGGACTCGTGCCTCTGTCCGCACATGTCGGCTTTGTCGATATGCTCAAGGACCCGGTCGGCTTGCTCTCGCAGTACAAGACCATCGGCTGCAAGTACGTTGCCATCCCCGCGCTCACCAAGGAGCACCGCCCCGGCAACCCCAACTTCCCCTACGTCATGCAGTTTATCAGAACCGTGGCTGAGGTCGCAAAGTCGCTCGGTCTGCACTTCCTCTATCACAACCACGACTTCGAGTTCATGAAGCTGGACGGCAAGTACGCGCTCGACCTGCTTTATGAAACCATCCCCGCCGACCTGCTCGAGACCGAGCTTGACGTCTGCTGGGTCAACGTCGGCGGCGAGAACCCCGCTGACTATCTCCGCAAGTACACAGGCCGCGCGCCCGTCGTCCACCTCAAGGACTTCTGGGGCGACCGCGCCGACGCAGCCTATGAGATCATCGGCGGCGACGAGGGCAAAGCGCCCAAGCGTCCCGAGGGCTTTGAGTTCCGCCCGCTCGGCAAGGGACTTCAGGACTTCCCCTCCATCCTTGCCGCCGCGCACGACGCAGGCAGCGAGTGGGTCATCGTCGAGCAGGACAGCCCCAGCATGGGACTTACCCCGATGGAGTGCATCAAGGCCAGCATTGACTACCTCAAGACCATAAACAAATGAAGCGTGCACTTGTGACAGCGCTCTGCATTGCGGCCGCGCTTATGCTCTGGAGCTGTTCAGGTGATACGAATAACCCGGCGGGCGGCGCGACCACGCCGCCCGCGGGAGACACGACACCGGCTGAGACCACGGCGCCTGCCGAGGCGGTCGACCTCGGCAAGTACACGATAGTCCGCGCGGACGAGCTCGATACGGATTTCGTCAAATACATCACCGGCTGGCGCGCCTCCGTGAACGCGGCACTTGGCGCCACGCTTAACATCAAGTCCGACTGGTCGAAGGACAACAAGCAGAACAACACCGTCGAGAGCGGCGCCGACGTCCACGAGATACTTATCGGCGACACCAACCGCGCCGAGTCGCGCGCGGCGGCGGAGGAGAACAGCATGGCGTTCGGCTATGTCTTGAAGTACACCAACGGCAAACTGGTCATCTGGGGCACGGATACCAACGCTGCCATCAAGGGCATGGACTACGTCCTTGACCTGATAACGAAGGGAACCGGGATAATGAGCGATTACAGCTACACCTGCGACCTCTCGGGAGAGGGAAGCTCAATATGGCGTCTGGCGACGCAGTACAGAATAGTCTGCGGCAGCAGCGCCACCGACCGTGAGGTAAACGCGGCAAAGACGCTCAGGTCCGAACTCGGCAATCTTTCCGGGGCCGTCGTCAGTATGGCGACGAGCAAGGCGGAGAGAGTCGAGCACGAGATACTAGTCGGCGACACCGGGCTCACGGAGAGCACGGCGGTAGTCGACATGCTGGACTATATGGACTTTGTCATCACCGTGAACGGGAGCAAGGTCATAGTGGCAGGCGGAAGCCCGCTCGCAACCGAGAGGGCGGTCAATACGCTGCTTGACAGGCTCGGCCGCGGCGAGCTCGAGACGCTGGAGGGGTACGATTATAAGTACAGCTTCCGCGAGGCGAGACCCGACTCGGTCATCTGGAATATGGATGCGTTCGAGCCGGTCTGGAAGTCGGAGTTCACAGCGCCCGCGTGGATGCTTGACTTCGAGCAGAAGGCCTACGGCTGTCTCTATCAGGGCGGCCGCATGATGGGCGACGCCCACCGCGGCGACAACGCAAACTACCCCGAAAACTCGGCTGAGGGCATACTCAGCGCCGTACTCATGGGCGCTGACTGCATCGAAATCGACATCCGTCTGACGGCGGACGGCGTCATGGTGCTGCTGCACGACGAATCGCTCAAGCGCACCACCGATTTTGCCTCCAAAAGCGGCAAGAACGGTCTGCCGACCTCGGAGAAGGTGTCCGACTGGACGTACGAGCAGCTGCTCCAGCTCAACCTCAAGTCCGGCCGCGGCGGAAACAACGCCAGCGTGACAAAATACAAAATATGCACGGCCTATGAGGCTGTCCGCATCATGGCAGGCCGCAGTCTGATACACTGGGACTGCAAGGACGACCGCATAGTCCGCGACACGGACACCTATCTGCTCGCCGCAGAGCTTGGAGCCAAGGCTAATTTCTACTATTACTACGGCCCCGACATAATGCGCAGCTGGTACGACTACGACCGCACCGACAAGGAGTTCGGCGAATTCCTTGACCGCATGGCGGCGTACGCAAAGACAGTCGGCAGCCAGCGCAGAGCCCGCAACTTTGACTATATCGCAAAGTACGGCGACGACCTTGACGCCTGGAACCACCACGTCGAGGACGGCTACAACATGGTGTTCACCAACAAAATATACGACTTCTGCCGCTACGTCGCGGCAAACTGCGAACCCTTTGAGATAAAGAAATAACGATTATGAAAAACATATTACGGCTTTTGGTGCTTGTGTCCGCGCTCGCACTGCCCCTCACCTCGCTTGTCGGGTGCGCAGGGCAGGGAAGCGGGGACGGGCACGACCCGGACGGCTCCGGTAGTTCTGGGGCGTCCGGGGACTCGGGCGGCGACTCGGGTAACTCCGGCGACTCCGGCAGCGCGTCTGACCCGCGCATAAACCTCGCGGACTATGCCTTCGTGCGCTCCGACCGAGCGTCGGCATACGTCACGAGCCTGTTCGGTCTGGCGCGGCGCGAGATACTCGACCGCTTTGGCTTCGGGCTCAAAATTGGCGACGACTGGTTACGTGAGGGCGACTACGACTCCGAGCGCGTCGCGGCGCTGCACGAGATACTTGTCGGCACGGTCAGGCGGCCGGAGTGCGACAGCGTGGCGGCCGGGCTCGGCAAAAACGACTGGCGCATTGAGGCGCGCGGCAACAAGATTGTCATCGTCGGCGGCAACGACTTCGCAGTCGGGGCGGCGGTTGACGCTTTTCTCGCAGCCGTCACGGGCGCCGAGAAAACCGACGACGGCAAGCTTCTGCTCGACGCGTCGGCGCTCACCCTGACGGGCGTTTCGGAGACAAGGTACCTCGTCGGAC
>CAVIBA010000071.1:908-2350 GCA_963640785.1 Bulleidia sp. | reverse complement strand
CCTTACGGGTGGCAGCGTCTCGGTGGCGGACTCGATCTGGAGCCGCACTTATGAATACTATAACATCGCCGACACGCGGCTGCGTGAGTACGGCGGGCGCGAGGTTGTCCTTGCGGCCTACGGCGGAAGCTCGGCGAGCATGGTGTCGTTTGACGACAAAAAAGAGGAGCTGTGGCGTACCGACATGACGGCGAGCAATCCGCATGCCTGCGAGCTTATCCCCTGCGGTGTAATCGCCGTGGCCGCCTCGAACGGCGGGGAGATACGCTTCTTCGACGCGGCGGGAGACGGAAAAAGCTACGTTTCGGCCAGCCTAACCGACTCGCACGGTCTTCTCTGGGATGCTGCGGCGGGTGTGCTGTGGGCGGTCGGGCGGAACGTGCTGACGGCCTATGAGGTCACGCTTGAGGGCGGCAAGATCGCCGTCACCGAGCGCACCGACCTGCGCGCCACCATCCCGTCCGACCGGGCGCACGACCTTCAGCCCTACTACGGCGACGCCGACCGCATGTGGGTAACGACAAGCTCTGCGGTGTACATCTACTCAAAGTCGCAGGGCGCGTTTCTGACCGATTTTCCCGGTTCGCGCGAGATACAGCGCAAGGACGTCAAGGGCATCGGCAACTTTTCCGATGGCAGCGTGGTGCTCATCACGCCCGACGGTGCGTTTGCGTCGTGGACGGGCAGAGACCTTGATTTCTATCTGCTCATCGACGGCAAATACGCGCACATGGACGTAAAATCCACCGACGGGGGCTTCTACAAGGTCCGCGTGTGGAACAAAAATTATCAGTAAATCATTCATTCAAAAAATAAAATTCGGAGGAATAAATCATGGCAGACAAATCTATGGAAGGTCTGAATACCTTCACCGCGCAGGAAAGCAGCACTGTTGACGCTTCCCGCAAGCTGCGTGTGGCCATTATCGGCTGCGGCTGGATTGCAGATGCGCACATCAAGGCTTACCTCGCACAGCCCGACGTTGAGATCGTCGCAGGCGCTGACCTCGTTCCCGGCAAGGCCGCCGCTTTCTTCGCAAAGCACGGCGTCGAGGGCATCAAGACCGACTACGCTTCCCACAAGGAGCTGATCGACGACAAGTCGCTCGGACTTGATGCGGTCTCCATCTGCACCTACAACCGTCAGCACGCCGAGCCCGCAATCTACGCGCTCGAGCATGGCGTAAACGTTCTTCTCGAGAAGCCCTTCACTGTCACGCTTGACGAGGCAGTCGAGGTCATGAGAGCCGAGAGAAAGAGCGGCAAGGTGCTGTCCATCGGCTTCCAGCCCAGACTTGACGAGAACATGAAGATGATAAAGAAGATTGTTCAGTCGGGCGAGTTGGGTCAGATTTACTACATTCAGACCGGCGGCGGACGCCGTCGCGGCATTCCGACGCCCTTCGGCACCTCCTTCATCGCCGACGAGACGGCCGGCATCGG
>CAVIBA010000071.1:0-898 GCA_963640785.1 Bulleidia sp. | reverse complement strand
CCTGGACATGGTGCTCAACGCCATCGGCTATCCGAAGCCTCTGACCGTCACCGGTTACAAGTCGGCCTTCTTCGGTACCGACCCCAACTACTGCGGTTACAAGGCCTCCAAGCGCGCCGAGTACGCCAAGGCATTCAGCGTTGACGACTTCGCGGCAGCCTTCATTCGTCTTGAGGGCGGCATTATTCTCGACTTCCGTATCGCATGGGCGATGAACATGGACACTCCCGGTGACACCATCATTCTCGGTACCAAGGGCGGTCTGCGCATTCCTTCGACCGAGTGCTGGAACGGCACCGTCGGCGGCCCCATGAAGATTTACCACGAGGTTTGCGGTCAGCAGGTTGCGACCGAGATTCCGATTATCAACATGAAGAAAGGACTGTTCGATCTCAAGATCCGCACCTTCCTCGACGCTGTCAAGAACGGAACTCCCGCTCCTGTACCGTCCTCTCAGATCCTCTACAACCAGGCCATCATCGACGGCATCGCCAAGTCCGCCGAGCTTGGGCACGAAGTTGAGATTCAGATTCCTGAAATTTAACAAACCCCTTTGCTTGGGGATTGCGGTTCCCGCGGGTGGAAGCCTGCGGGGTCGCTTTTTTATCAAGAAATGTTCTTTGGGCTTGGCAGGCTGCCGCCGGATTATTCTCCGACGTGATCGAAGTGTACTTTTCTGCCGCGAGCAGAAAAGTACCAAAAGAGTCGCCCCCTCTGGACTCCCCCACTCCCGTCATGCGTGGTGGGGACGTGCCCACCCTTGCCGAAGTCTGCATCCGGCGGAAAGACGCCTTTTGGGAAGCTCACTGCGTCCGCGTTCATACTCGCCGGAACATGCACTGAAACTGTTTTCTGGGCAGGCTAACCATTGGACGCCCCGCCCCGGCGGCCTGAAGTG
>CAVIBA010000070.1:0-10013 GCA_963640785.1 Bulleidia sp. | reverse complement strand
TGCGACAGCCCCGAGGTGCTTGCGGGACTTGACCGTCTCTGCATGCGCGAGAGTGGGGCGTATCGCGACTACCACGTCCGCCGCGCCTCGGTCATGAAGCGCTTTGTGCTTGTTTGGCTGGACGGCATTTCCGACATGGACACGGCGCAGTCGCTGGTCGGGACGGTAGTTTATCTGCATCGCGAGGACATAAGCCTCGGCGAGGGCGACCACTTCATAGCCGATCTCATAGGCCTCCCCGTCATACACGCCGACACCGGCGAGAAACTCGGCACGCTCGAGAACGTAACCAACGCGGGCGCGTCGGACATATACGTCATAGATACGCCTCTCGGTCGGCGCATGATGCCGGCGGTAGGTGAGTTTGTGATTCGCATTGACCTTGACGACGGCATATACGTCCGTCCTATCGAAGGAATGTTCGGAGAGATATGAGATTTGATATTATGACGCTGTTTCCTCAGCTGGTTGAAACCGTGCTGAGCGAGAGCATAATCGGCCGCGCGCGCCGCGCCGGATTCATAAGCGTAAACACCTACAACATACGCGATTACAGTCAGGACAAGCATCACAGAGTTGACGACACGCCCTACGGCGGCGGTATGGGCATGCTCATGATGGCTCCGCCTGTCTATGACTGTTACAGCGCCGTCATAGCCGACACCGCGCAGGAGACTGCGGAGGGCGAGCGGCGACGCGTCATATACATGTCCCCCAAGGGGCGCGTGCTTACGCAAAAGCGCGCCGCCGAGCTTGCGGCGGACTATGACCGGCTTATAATACTGTGCGGTCACTACGAGGGAATAGACCAGCGCGTTCTCGACGAGATAGTCGACGAGGACATCTCGATAGGCGACTATGTGCTCACCGGCGGCGAGATACCCGCCTGCATACTTGTCGACTGCGTCGCGCGGCTGTGCCCCGGCGTGCTGGCGGACGACGCCTGCTTTCGCGACGAGAGCCTGACAGACGATCTGCTTGAGTACCCGCAGTACACAAGGCCGTATGAATTTCACGGAGTCAAGGTGCCGGATGTGCTTATTTCCGGGCACCACGCCAATATAGATAAGTGGAGGCACGAGGCGGCGGTCGAGCTGACCGCCGAGCGGCGTCCGGATCTTATCGGCAGGAAGGAGGAAGATAGTTGATTTCAGGTTCGAAACTGCGCGAACGCGCTTCCGAAATGGTCAAGACGAGCGTTGTCCTCTTTGCTTTCCGCACGGCGGCCGCATGGCTGTATTTCAACATGGTGTACGGGCTTTTCGGCCGTTTCTTCACGAGCTACGCCAAGGGGGAGCAGTATCTTGACGACAGCCTGACGGGCGCGCTCGTCGGCGCGCACCCCGGCAAGCAGACCCCCATCCGCAGGCTGCGCCGCAGGGTGGCGCTGGCATTTGAAAACAGCATGATACTCGACTGGCTCAACCGGGTAGGCGGACACCTGCTCGGCGCAGGCATGCGGGTTTACAGCACCATGTCGCTGGCGTTCGGACTTTATACTGTGCTCGCGGCGATGCTGCGGCACGTTATAACCGGAGAGCCGGTCAGCTACACCAATTTCGCGGTGGGAGTTATCGTCGCGGCGGTGTCGATACCGCTGATGTTCGTGGTGACGCCGTTATGTCAGGTGCTGCGCGAGTCCCCGGTGACGCGGACGATACTCATACGTCTGCTGCGCATTCCCGAGGACAAATTCTACCCGCGCGACTCATACGTCAGCGCACGGTACGGGCTTGCGCTGGTGTTCGGAATGCTGTTCGGTGGGCTGACTTACTTTGTGAGCCCGCTTAAAATCATAATCGCGCTCGTGCTGGCAATAGTCACGTGCGTGGTCATGAGCCTGCCGGAGGCGGGCATGGTGCTGCTTCTGGCAGCGTTTCCGTTCGTCTCGGTGTTCCCGCACCCGACGTCACTGCTCGCCGGAGGCGTGACGCTGGTGTGGGTCAGCTACACGGTCAAGTATCTGCGCGGTAAGCGTACGCTCAGAATGGGACTTATCAGCGTGTTCGTGTCGCTGTTTGCATTGGCCATGCTGCTCGGCGGAATATTCACCATGGGCGGTACGGAGTCGTTCAACTCGGCGCTGATGTACTTTATTCTGATTCAGGCCTTCAATCTTATTGTCAACCTCATCCGCACGCAGGACGACTGCCGTCACGCCATTATGGTGGTGTCGGCTTCAGGCGCGTTCGCGGCGGTATACGGCGTGATTCAGTATCTGCTCGGCTTCGCGGCGTCGGGGTGGGTAGACACCGAGATGTTCTCCTACATTGAGGGCCGCGCGACGTCGTTTTTCGACAACCCCAATGTACTCGGCTGCTACCTCATCATGCTTATTCCCATGATGAACGTGCTGTTGATATATCTCAAAGGATGGAAATCCAAGGCGCTTTCGCTGTTCGCGCTCCTCGTGACGTCGCTGTGCACAATCTGGACATGGTCGCGCGGGGCGTGGCTCGGCGTTATCGTCGGTGTGATATTGTTTTACCTCATTCTGAGCTACCGCACACTCGCCGTGCTGCTCGCGTGCGGGCTGTGCTTGCCTGTCGTCGGAGTGATGCTGCCGGGGGACGTCATGAGCCGGTTTTTAAGCATAGGAAACATGAACGACTCGTCGACATACTTCCGCGTTTACACCTGGAAGGGCGTTTCGAGAATGCTGCGGCAGGTGTGGTTCTCGGGCATCGGAGTCGGGCAGGCGGCGTTTGAACAGGTCTACCCACTGTTTGCCTACGCCGGCATCGAGGCGACGCCGCATGCTCACAATTTAGCAATGGAGGTGCTTGCGGAGCTCGGTATTTCCGGCCTTGTGATGCTGATTGTGATAGTTGTGCTGTTCGCGCAGAACTGCTTCACCTTTATCAGAAACGCCAACGGCCAGCAGCGCATGACAGTGGCCGCGGGACTTTGCGGCATTGTCGCGGCGCTGGTCATGGGGCTCGCCGATAACATCTGGTACAACTACCGCGTGTTCTTCGGCTTCTGGGAGCTTATCGCGCTAACGGTCGCGTACATCAACGCGCACCGCATAAACGGCGATTTCATGCACGAGCGCATGTCGCCGAACTCGGCTGAAATCAGCCTTAATATTATGGACTAAGGGAGGAGAGGCTCATGAAAAATATAAAGGGAACCGAGAGCAATGAGACGCTCATGAAAAATATAAAGGGAACCGAGAGCAATGAGACGCGCGTGCGCCGCATAAACGTTGTTGACGTTGCGCTGATCGCGGTGCTGCTTTGCATAGTGCTAGTCGCCGTAGAGTATTTTACTTCGTTTTCGTTTTTTGGGCTTGGCGGCTCGACAAGAACGGTAGAGTATACGCTGGAATTTGAAAATGTCGACCCCGATATGGCGGCGAGCGTTAGCGTCGGGGATCATGCGATAGGCCTTGCCGGTCACAGAGCGGTCGGCGAGGTGCGCACGACCAACACCTCGGCGGCGGTGAAGTACGTTTACAACCCTGCACTTGGTACGATAGTGGCGCGCGAGCTCCCGGCGAACGCGCAGAACAAAACGCCCCTCACGCTGCGCGTCACGCTGCGTACAGAGGCAACCTATCGCGCGGGCGACGGTTTTTCAGTCAACGGAAACCGCATTTCCGTCGGCGACAGCCTCGCCGTCAGCTTCGACAGCTTCTCGGGCGCGGGACGGTGCGTCTCAATTTACAGTGTGAACTAAGGAGGCAGAGAAATGAACGAACAACCGAATGTGCAAAAGAAAAATATACGCTTCAACTGGCTTGACGGTGCGATTATACTGCTGATAGTCCTGTGCGTGGTCGGCATCTGCTTCCGCTACACCATCATGGACAAGCTCGGAATGGGCAACGAAATGGTGAGGTGCCGGGTGGTGTTCACTGTGTCCGGCGTCGACAGCACGCTGCCGGACTTCCTCGCGAAGGGGAACACGCTGTACCTGCCGAGCGGGGACGTCGCGGGGCAGCTGGACGGAGTATTTGAATTTTCGTCGATGACGCCCACGCAGGCAGGGAGCTCGACGCTTATTGTCACGCCGGCGTCCGTCTACATTGACGACGGCAACGGCGGCGTTGTGCTCGCCACCTACCCCGACGGCACAAAAATCGACGCTACCGGCGCCTTCGACTGCCGCGGCAGCTTCAGCTCTGAGGGGTATTTCAGCATCGAAGGGCGGCAGATAGTGTCCGTCGGGCAGCAGCTTATCCTGCGCACCGACACCGTGACGCTGCATGTTACCGTCACCGAGATCCGCAGCTTGGAGGACTGAGAAGTGCGTTATGTGTGAAATGACATATAACACCGCACTGATATAAGGAAATTTCATGAAAAAGTACAATCGATGAGCTATTGATTTTTTGTGTGATTTTTGGTATACTAATGTTGATAGTGTCAGTCTATTTTAGCGGAAATAGGAGTAAGTTCAGGCAATGGTATCACGCGAAGTAAAAATTACAAATGCAATCGGCCTTCACGCAAGACCCGCAACCTTTTTTGTTCAGAAGGCGAATTGCTATCGCTCGGTGATTAAGGTGGAGAAGGATGACAGAAGCGTGAGCGCGAAAAGTCTTCTCGGCGTGCTTTCCCTCGGAATAGCAAAGGGAATGACCGTGACGCTCCGCGCCGACGGTCCCGACGAGAGCGACGCTCTTGATGGGCTGTGTAGCCTTGTTGACTCGGGCTTTTCTGAATAACGGCAGCACTAATTGATTGAATGAAAAAAGCGATCCTTGCGGCACGTCGAGATACGGCTGTGGGGGTCGCTTTCCGCTGATAGGAGGTGATGGTCATGCAGGAGGCGTCGGAGCGCCGGGAATATCTTCTGAAAAAGGCCAACGCGCTGCCGCTGTCGCCGGGCGTGTATATAATGCACGACAAGAGCGGCAAGGTCATATACGTCGGCAAGTCGTGCAAGCTCAAAAACCGTGTGTCGCAGTATTTCCAGTCGGGCGCAAAGAACGCAAAGACTCAGCGCATGACCTCGCTCGTCTGGGAGTTCGAGACCATACTCTGCGATACGGAGATAGAGGCGCTCACGCTTGAAAATAACTTCATCAAGCAGTATTCGCCCAAATACAACATAAAGCTCAAGGACGCCAAGTCCTACCCGTATATAAAAATCACCGCCGAGGAGTACCCGCGGCTGGTCTGTACGCGTCAGCGCGTGAATGACAAGGCGCGCTACTTCGGTCCATATTCGGGAACGTCGACGGTCTATTCGGTTATAAATACCGTCAATCACACGTTGGGGCTGCCGTCGTGCCACCGCTCGTTTCCGCGCGACATAGGACGCGAGAGACCCTGCATTTACTATCAGATGGGCAAGTGCCGCGGCGTCTGCACCGGGCGCGTTACGCATGAGGAGTACGAGGCGCAGATAAAGAACGCGGCCGACATACTGTCCGGCAACACGGCGGCGGTCAAAAAAACGCTTCAGTCGCGCATGCTTCAGCTGGCCGAGGACGAGAGGTTCGAGGAGGCCGCCATACTGCGCGATACAATATCTGCGCTCGACCGACTGCGCGAGAAGCAGAAGGTCGTCGGCGCGCGGGGAGAGGATCAGGACATCATCGCGCTCTACGACGGTGGGGCGGCGTCCTGCGTGTCGGTCTTCAATATACGCGACGGCGTGCTGGTCGACCAGCGGTGCCATATCTTCTCTGCAGGCGAGATTGCGGCGGAGGAGGGCATGTCGGCGTTCATATGCGAGCAGTATAAGCTGTGCGAGTATATACCGCCGCGCGTGCTGCTGTCGTTTGAGCTTGACGAGGAGGAGCGCCAGGCGCTCGAGAGTTATCTCGGGCATATTGCGGGACACAGGGTGCAGGTTCGTGTGCCCGAGCGTGGCGAGAACCGCAAGCTGTGCCAGCTGGCCGTCTCAAACGCGGCTGACCGCGTGCGCGAGTACACGGACGGTGCGGGACGCGAGCAGAGCGTGCTGACGCGCCTGGCCTCGCTGTGCGGTCTCGAGGTCTATCCCGAGCGCATCGAGGCGTACGATATATCAAACTACGGCGAGGAGTTCATGAAGGCGGGAATGATAGTCTGCGTCGACGGCAAGCTCAAAAAGTCGGATTACCGCAGCTTCAACATCAAAACCGTCGAGGGAACGGACGACTATTCCGCCATGCGCGAGGCGCTCGGCCGTCGGCTGACGCACCTTGCGGACGAGAGCGGGTCGTTCTCAAACCGTCCGGATCTGATACTGCTCGACGGCGGCCGCGGCCACGTTGCGGTCATACGCGAACTGCTCGCTGAGCGCGGACTCGACGATATACCGCTTCTTGGTATGGTCAAGGACGACTACCACAAAACGCGCGCGCTCACAGACGGTGAGAACGAGATAAACATCGCGCGCGAGAGTGACATTTTCACTTTTATATACAAGCTCCAGGAGGAGGTTCACCGCTACACTTTCACGCGGACTGAGACGGCCAAACGCAAGAGCATCAAGACCTCTTCGCTGACGGAGATACACTGCATAGGCTCCAAAAAGGCCAAGGCGCTCCTGACTCACTTCGGCGGACTTGCCGCGCTGAAGGCCGCAGAGCGGCGCGATATTGAGGCGGTGAAGGGAATAAGCCTCGCCGACGCCGCGTCGGTGTGGAATCATTTCCATGGCGGGGACAGCAAAGTGTAATCAAATTTTGATATATTTTGATTTGATACTTGTAATTTATTTTGTTTTGTGATACAATGGAGGCGTCATGAGAATAATCACCGGACGTGCGCGAGGCACAAAGCTGTTCTCGCTTGAGGGCGACACCACGCGCCCGACTGCCGATCGTACCAAAGAGGCAATGTTTTCTATGCTTCAGTTCATGATGGAGGGCAGAGAAGTGCTCGACCTTTTCGGTGGCTCGGGACAGCTGGCGCTTGAGGCGGTCAGCCGCGGAGCCGCACACGCGGTCGTGTGCGACGTGTCGGACGCTGCGTGCGATGTGATACGGCGAAATATCGTCAAAACTCACAGCGAGAACGAGGTGACGCTGATTCACGCCGACTTCCGTCAGGCGCTTGACCGGCTGCCCGTGGGCTCAAAGTTTGATATGGTTTTTCTCGACCCGCCCTACAACAAGGGGCTGGTCGCGTCGGCGCTGGCCGAAATACACCGCCGCGGACTGCTTAAGCCGACATCGGTCGTTGCGTGCGAGTCGGGCGGCGAGGACATACTCACGCCGGTCGCGGGTGACTACGAGATCGTGAAATCGTCGCGGTACGGAATAGCGCATGTGACGATTCTACGTCCGGTTGGAGTCACAAATCGATAAATATAAGGAGAATAACGCTGTAATATGAAAACTTGTGTTGTGCCGGGCAGTTTTGACCCGTTTACTTTGGGACACCTTGATCTTGTCCTCCGCGCGGCGGGGCTTTTCGACAAGGTCTATGTCGCGGTCATGGTTAACGGCGGAAAGCAGGGTAATTTCACGTTTGAGACCCGCCGCAGAATAGCGGAGGTCTCGTGCGAGGGGCTCGGAAACGTAGAGGTCATTTTCTCTGATGGGCTTCTTTATGAGCTGTGCGCAAGTCTCGGCGCCTGCGCCATTGTCAAGGGGCTGCGCAATGCAATCGATTACAGCTATGAATGCGAGCTTGCCGAGATAAACCGGCATCTCTCGCCTGCGCTTGAGACGGTGCTGCTCGCCTCGCGCCCCGAGCTCGGTTACATAAGCTCGAGCTACGTCCGCGAGCTCGTGAGATACGGCAAGCCGCTCGACGACGTGCTGCATCCCGCGGCGATAAAGCTGCTTGAGGGGTTGTCCGCCCAAACATGATACAAGCGTTGTTCTAAATCAAATATCCCTCCCATATATTTAACTGACAAACACATGGGAGGGATTTTTATGTCTGAACATTCCATCTACCAGGACATCGCGCTCCGCACCGGGGGCGATATTTACATCGGCGTCGTGGGACCGGTGAGAACCGGCAAGTCAACCTTTATCAAGCGCTTCATGGAGGCGCTTGTGCTGCCGAATATCGCGGCGGGCTACGTCCGTGACCGTGCGCGCGACGAAATGCCGCAGAGCGCCGCCGGCAAGACCGTCATGACGACCGAGCCCAAATTCATTCCCGACGAGGCGGTGCCCATTATAATCGACGACTGCGCCTCGCTGCGCGTCAAAATGATCGACTGTGTGGGCTACATAGTCCCCGAGGCGCTCGGCACGATAGAAAACGGCCAGCCGCGCATGGTGCACACGCCGTGGCAGGAGGAGCCGATGCCCTTCGTCGAGGCGGCCGAGACGGGCACGCACAAGGTCATAACCGAGCACAGCACCATCGGAATGCTGGTCACGACGGACGGCAGCATAGGCGAGATAGGGCGCGACAGCTACGTTGACGCCGAGCAGCGTGTCGTGAACGAACTCAAGGAGCTCGGCAAGCCGTTTGCGGTCATACTCAACTCGGCGAACCCGTCGTCCGACAGCGCGGTGGCGCTTGCGTATGAACTGGAGGCAAAATACGGCGTCCCGGTGGCGCTGGTCAACTGCCTGGAGCTTGACGCAGAGGATATACGTCACATCCTCGAGCTGGTTCTGCACGAGTTCCCGGTCACCGAGGTGCGCGTAAAGCTGCCGGATTGGATGGGCGCGCTTGACGCCGGGCACAAGCTCCGTCAGTCGCTCACGGACAGCATACGGGCGTGCGCCGGGCGCGTCAACCGTACGGGCGATATACGCGAGGCGTTCGGTGCGCTGGCCGACAACGAGTATGTCAAGTCGGCACAGGTGACCGACATCGACCTCGGAACCGGCCGTGCGGCGGTCGCCGTCGCGCTCAAGGACGGTCTTTACTACAACGTCATAAGCGAGCTGACCGGCTTTGACATCAAGGGCGAGCAGGAGCTTATTTGCCTGTTGCGCGAGCTGTCCGGCCTCAAGAGCAGCTACGCACGCGTCGCGGACGCCATGAGGGACGCCGAGGAGCGCGGATACGGCATCGTCATGCCCGACATATCCGAGCTGCGACTCGAGCAGCCCGAGATAGTAAAGCAGGCGGGCGGTTACGGCGTGCGGCTGCGCGCGTCGGCTCAGTCCGTGCACCTGATACGGGCGAATATCGAGACAGAGATAAGCCCCATAGTCGGCACCGAGCAGCAATCGGAGGATCTAGTCAAATACATGCTGGAGGAATTTACCGAGTCGCCGGACCGCATTTGGGAGTCCAATATGTTCGGCAAGTCGCTTTACGAGTTGGTCAACGAGGGACTGCACACCAAGCTCGAGCATATGCCCGACGAGTCGCGCGCCAAGCTGTCCGAGACGCTGGAGCGCATAATCAACGAGGGTAGCAACGGACTTATCTGCATTATTCTCTGAGCGCGTCGCAGGGGCGCTGCAAAGCCGATACCCGTACCAACATGGTGCGCGTTATCGGCTTTTTGAGCGTGTATGGGGGCATCCGGTGCAGAATCCGTCCGGAAAGCCGACAGAGCAGGGAAGCGGTCAGGTTGCGGGCGTGCCATGTATTTTCATATTTGTCAGCGGAACGTGCGAATAAAAATTTTGCGAGAAATATTTCAAAAAGCTATTGACATTCTGGAAAAAAAAGAGTATAATATATACCGTTGCGGTGATTGCCGCAGACAGAGTTGCGAGAGTGGCGGAACTGGCAGACGCGCACGTTTGAGGGGCGTGTGGTTACACCGTACGGGTTCAAGTCCCGTTTCTCGCACCACAACCGCTGACTTCGGTCAGCGGTTCTAATATGCGGGTATGGCGGAATTGGCAGACGCGTTAGATTCAGGTGATGTCACCTCGGTGATTACATTTGATTTAGAGAGTGCCCCGCCCTCGGAGAGATCGCTCCGAGTAAAAATGGACGATCCAACTTAATAAGCGGGTATGGCGGAATTGGCAGACGCGTTAGATTCAGGTTCTAATTTTCGCAAGGAAGTGGAGGTTCAAGTCCTCTTACCCGCACCAGCAAAAAGCCTTGAAAACACTGAGTTTTCAAGGCTTTTTGCTTTTTCTTTTCCGTTGTCACACAGCGGTTATGGGATGCACTACCTATGGCGGTGTGTCTGCC
>CAVIBA010000069.1:0-10164 GCA_963640785.1 Bulleidia sp. | reverse complement strand
GAAAGTTTTTGCGGGTTCCAAGGGGGCTTTTTTCAAAAAGCCCCCTTGGCGGGGTGAGATGCTTCACCTTCCCCCTTCGTCGACGCGGAGGCGGGGGTGCTGTCATCGACGGCGGCGTAGGAGGGCAGCTGCGGGTCGACGGGAGAGGGAGTGGGCGAATGTGCGGGTGATGGCGTAGGCGAGAGCGATGGCGTGTGCGGCGGCACAACGTCCGGAACGACGAGCGTGGTGTCCGGCGGCGTCAGTATGCCGCCGAGACCGAAGCTGACGGCGATGGCGTTGTTGACCTCGTTCATTATGTTGTCGTCCAGGTGCCCCATGCGCTCCTTGAGACGGCGCTTGTCGAGCGTACGGATCTGCTCGAGCAGAATGACGGAATCCTTGGCGAGTCCCGCACGCTCGGCGTAAATATCTATGTGAGTGGGCAGACGTGTCTTACCCATGCGAGAGGTTATAGCGGCGGCGATGACGGTCGGACTGTAACGGTTGCCGACGTCATTCTGAATAATAAGTACCGGGCGCAGTCCACCCTGCTCCGACCCGACGACCGGACTTAAATCAGCGTAATAAATATCTCCGCGTCTGATGTTCATGATCGTGTCCCCTGTCTTTTAGTTTCAGGTATATTTTTACCTGTCCGGCGCCGTCTTTAATCATGCGGCGGCGCTTTTGGATGGAGGAATTTTGTTCCACTAACATGATATTGCGCAGAGAGTCGATATGTGTCGCAGACGCGGCGAATTTTGCGGACGCAAAATAAGCGCCGGGGCGTGAGCCCCGGCGCTTAGGCCGTCTCGGCCGTTGCGGCCATTTTGACCGGCTTTAAGCACGCCGTTGCCAACCTCGACGGTGTGCGTGATGGAGTCGTCGTCAAAGTCGGCAAAATCTACGCGGCAGAGCCCGTCCGTCGACCTTGCTATGCGGACGGTTGCCGCGTCCGACTTTATAGATATGCTTGTGAATTCAGCGCTCACCGGAACCGAGCTGTCCGTCAGCGTGGGGGCGACGAGCTTTTGCAGATTGAACTTTGAGACCATCAGTGCCACGGTCATGATAATGAGCCCCGCAACCACGAGCACGATGGCTATGATAAGCGTGACCTTTAATGCTGTATTCATCTGTTATTCTCCTGAGAGAGCGGGGGCGTGCGTCAGCGGCGCGTCAGGACGATTCCGGCTATGGAGGCGGCGAGGACAAACGGCGCAGCCCTCACAAAGACATATTCAAACACGTGAAACGCCGCGCCGAATACGGCGGTCTCGGGGGCGCTGTAATCCCAGCCGAGGTAGGGACTGCCCGCTATCACGAGCGCAGCGAAGGTCGCCGCGGTGAGGGCGCACAGTGCGATAAACAGCCAATGGAGCGTTTTTCGGAACGCCGTTTTTCGGCGGGCGAGCTGGAGATTGATGACCTCGAGCTTTTCGGAGATGGCCGCGAGTCTGTCGGCCTCGGGCGGGGCGACCGTGTCCCCGAGCAGCGTCGCGACCGGAACCTCAAGCGTCTTGGACAGCGCGATAAGCAGGTCGGCGTCGTGGACGGAGCGTCCCTGCTCCCACTTTGAGACCGTCTGCCGCACGACGTTCAACCGGGTTGCCAGCTCCTCCTGCGACAGCCCCTTTGATTTTCTGATTGCCTTGATGTTTTCATTCAACATATGGGATTAACCTCTCTTTCGTTGTTGGAATAACCCTATTGTAAGGCAAAATATCCGCCCATGCAAGCAACGCGTATTAACATTGGGGTGTTTGGGAGAGATTTGAGGGCGATTTTTCAGCATTTCATAAATCCGCAGCAGCCGAGCTCGGACATCGGGTGGAACCCCATGGATTTGTAAAAGGCTATGGTTTTGGGGGTGTCATCGGTTGCAAGCTCGATCTGCCGCACGTGGCTGTATCTTTCAAGCACGGCTCTCAGTAACGCGGAGCCGACGCCCCTACGCTGATGCTCGGGGAACACCAGAATATCCTGAACAAATACAATGGTGTTTCCATCGCCGACCGTGCGTATTATGCCGAGAAGCTGCTCGCCGTCGTAAGCGGCCAGCGTCAGCATTGAGCCTTCAAATCCGCGCCGCAGTGCCTCGGGGCGCTCGGTGTAGGCTGTCCAGCCCACACTTCGGTACAGGCGCAGGATTTCGGCCTCGTTGTAAGTTTTGTATTCTGTTATTTCCATATATGCAACCTCGTGTAAAAATGCGGCGGGGTGATGTCTCGCCCCGCCGCGGCTGTTTTGCTGTTTGTGTGTGTTGGAATTATTCCCACTCTATCGTAGCCACGGGCTTGGGCGAGAGGTCGTAGAGCACGCGGTTGACGCCCTTGACTTCGCTGATTATGCGCTTTGTGACCTTGTCGAGGAAGGCGAACTCAAGCGGCTCGACGGTCGCGGTCATGGCGTCGACGGTGTTGACGGCGCGGATGACGACCGCCCAGCCCATGTAGCGGGCGTTGTCCTTGACGCCGACCGACTGCATGTCGGGAATCAGCGTGAAATACTGCCACACCCTGCCTGCAAGTCCCGCGCGGTCGAATTCCTCGCGCAGAATGGCGTCGGATTCACGCACGGCATTGAGTCTGTCGCGGGTGATGACGCCGACGCAGCGCACGCCGAGTCCGGGGCCGGGGAAGGGCTGGCGGTAGACCATGCTGTCGGGCAGACCGAGCTCACGGCCGACGGCGCGGACCTCGTCCTTGAACAGCATCCTGATGGGCTCGACGAGCTCGAACTTGAGATCGTCCGGCAGTCCGCCGACGTTGTGGTGCGCCTTGACGGCCTTGACTGTCTTGGAGCCGCTCTCGAGAATGTCGGGGTAGATGGTGCCCTGACCGAGGAACTTTATGCCGTCAAGTCGGCGCGCCTCCTCCTCGAACACGCGGATAAACTCGGCGCCGATGATTTTGCGCTTCTTCTCGGGGTCGGAAACACCGGCCAGCTTGTCGAGAAAACGGTCGACCGCGTCGACGTAGACAAGGTTGGCACCCAGCTCGTCGCGGAACACGCGCACGACCTGCTCGGGCTCGCCCTTGCGCAGCAGTCCGTGGTTGACGTGCACGCAGGTAAGGTTCTTGCCTATGGCTCGGATGAGCAGCGCCGCCACGACGGACGAGTCAACGCCGCCCGAGAGGGCGAGCAGAACCTTGCCGTCGCCGACCTGTCTGCGGATGAGCTCGACCTGGTCGTCGATGAAGTTGCGGACGTTCCAGTTCTTCTCGGCGTGGCACTTGTCAAAGACGAAATCGCAAAGAAGTGCACGGCGGGCGTCGTCGTCCGCGGGGATGGGAGCGGAGCCTTTGTAGTCAAAGCTGAGCGTGGGGACGGGCAGCGCCGAGATGGCCTCGGAAGGCTCGACTGCGACGCCGTCGACTATGTTGTTCGGACCGCCGCCGAGTATCACGCCCTTGATGCCGGGGATGCGCTCGAGCGCCGACGCGGTCAGGTCGTAGGGGTGAATTTCGGTGTAGACGCCCAGCGTGCGGATCTCGCGCGCGAGCATGGCGTTGTGCTCGCCGCCAAGGTCGATGATGAGTATTGTATCCTGCTTCATTTGGGTACTCCTTGATATTTTTTGTTCAACTACTATTATAGCAAATCGTTCCGCCTTTTTCAATCGTCCCGCGCAAAAAAAACGTTTTTTGCGGAAATATCCGTATATTCGTGCAAAATAACAAAAAACGCAGACGTTTGGTAAAAAAACTATTGCAAAGATGTGTACTGTAGTGGTATAATGATATGGCGTACAGTTAACCCCGGTGAGACATGTGCCATCAATTCCAATCGAGAAAGGATAATACCATGAAAAATCAAGACATTCCCGGCACTCCCGATTTTGACTTCAAGTCCGCGCACGAAAAAACCATCGCTGCAATCGACGAGGTCGAAAAGGTCATAGTCGGCAAACGCCCCGAGATAGTTCAGCTGTTCACGGCGCTGCTTTCAGGCTCGCACGTGCTGATTGAGGACGTTCCCGGAACCGGCAAGACCACGCTGGCCGCCGCTATGGCAAAGGTTACGGGCCTCAGCTTCAACCGCGCCCAGTTCACCCCCGACGTCATGGCCTCCGACATCACCGGCTTCAATATTTATAACCGTCAGAAGGAGCAGTTTGAGTTCCGTCAGGGACTTGTCATGTGCAACATTCTGCTTGCCGACGAGGTCAACCGCGCCTCGCCTAAGACGCAGTCGGCGCTGCTCGAGGCGATGGAGGAGGGAAGAGTCACCGTCGACGGCGTGACCTACGACATCCCCGACCCCTTCATGGTCATCGCAACCCAGAACCCGACCGGCTATGTCGGTACATATCCGCTGCCCGAGGCGCAGCTGGATCGCTTCGCGCTCAAACTCAGCATGGGCTACCCCTCGGCTGACGAGGAGGTCGACATACTCATGGCGCGCCGCGGCGTCAATCCGCTGGACTCGGTTGAGACCCGGCTGTCGGTCGAGGAGGTGAGGGAGCTGCGCCGCTTCGTCGCGGACATACGCATCGACGAGCAGCTCTACCGCTACATCGTTACGCTCATCACGGCGACGCGCAAGAACTCAAAGCTGGCTCTGGGCGCAAGTCCACGCGCTTCTGTCGCGCTCATGCGGCTCGCGCAGGCCTACGCCTTCATCCGCGGACGCGATTATGTTCTGCCGGACGACATCGGCTCGCTCTTCCGCCCGGCGGTGGCGCACCGACTCATGCTTCGTCAGGAGGCCAAGCTGGCCAACCAGAGCGCCGACGACATGCTGAACGAAATACTCCGCACGACCGACGTCGCCTACCACGGCAAGCGATAAGACTGGCGGCTGTGCATGAAGGACAATAGCTCAAACACCGGCAGAAGCCGGCGAAAACTCGTGCTGACCTCAAATTTCGCGCTATACGTCGTGCTGCTTGTCGGCGCGCTGATATTTACGCAGGCACTGCGCTCGAGGGCGTCGAATATACTGTTCTCGTTTGCGTTTTTTCTGCCGCTCGGCTCGCTTATCTACGTGATGACCTCGTGTGCCGCGCTCAAGGTGCAGATGCTGACCGAGTCGGCGGAGGTCGCCAAAAAGCAGCCGTATGAATACAGAATCCGCCTGATAAACGAGTGGATAATACCATACCCGTTCGTCGACGCCATGCTGTATCTGCCCGAGCGGGACAGCGTCCGGTGCGCGCTGCGCACGGTAAAGCTGGCCATGTCGCCGCGCGCGGACTATACGGTCAACAACACCGTCAGATTCCCCTTCCGCGGGCAGTATTTCATCGGCGTGGACTGCCTGTATGTCTACGACTTTTTCCGCATGTTCCGCGTGCGCATAGACGTCGGCGAGACCGAGACTGTCAACGTCCTGCCGCGCAGACTGCACACGGATATAAGCCAGGCGGGCGCGGTGTCGGACTCGGCACGCAAAAGCCGCAAGGCTCCCAACTCCTACGAGAAAATCGAGATCAGCGACATCCGCGAATACCGCAGCGGAGACCCGCTCAAGAGCATACACTGGAAGCTGTCCTCCAAGTCCGAGGACTTTATGGTGAAGAATTACGACTCGGGCACCTCGCGTGAGACCTTTGTCTTCTGCGACATGGCCGAGCACTTTCCGAGACAGGCGCCCGAGACGCCCAAAATGTCCGAGACAGCGCCGCGCGCGCTCGCTCAGGACAACAACGCTGAGGCCGTCGGTGCGACAGTAGGCGGGGCGTCCGACGTTGCCCCCGGTGTTACGCCCGGAGTTGCGCCCGGAGCGACACCCGCCGATGTGCCCGCCGTCGACGCTTCCGACAGTGCCGACACCAACGCCGACGCCAATGTTGACGCTCAGGAGAAGCGCTCGCGCGGCAGGGGCAGGGCGCGTGGGGCGCGTGCGGCCGCACAAAAGGCGGCGCAGAAGTCCGCACAAAAGGCCGATGAGGCTGCTGCCGACCCTGACCGCCTTGCCAACGACGCCGATTACGCCGACATGAACGAATTCTGCGCCGACGGCGTTGTCGAGCTGACCGTCGCGGCGGTGGAAAAAGAGCTGCGCGACGGCTGCGAATGCACGCTCGCCTGGTTTGACCGGCGCGCGGACGGCGGGGTGTTCTGCTTCACCCTGCACGACCTCTCAGACTTTGAGGCCGTCTTCCGCCTGTTCGCAACGGCGCCGCTCTGTCCCGGCGAGAACGAAGTTTCGCGCCTGTCCGGACTCATGAACGACGCGCAGGACGTCAAGCAGATTTACGTGACCGCCTCCCTCTCGCCCGATGCGGTGCGCAGACTGTGCGATATGCCGTCGGTCGGCGGTGCGGTGGGGGCGGCAGAGGTCATATTCTACAACCCCGAGAGCCGGTTTGCCGACCGCGAATTGCGCCGTCTGTACATCGAGGGCTGCAGTGAACAACTGTTCTCCAAGGGATTGACGCTCACCGAATGCACAACTCTTACGGGAGGTGTCGGAAATGGCTGATAAAAACAAAAACGCAAAGCCGCGTCCGCCGCGGCGTAAAGAAAAAAAGGCGGTTCCCGCGGATAAGCTGCCGCTGGTCTGCCCGCCCGACAGAGCAGGGCTGAAGCTCGGCTCGCGCATCGCGGGCATGGCCTGCCGCATGTTTGTGATATTCATGGCGGTGTTCGGACTCGCCTACTTCCTGTGCGACGCGCTGCGCCTCGAGCAGCAGGAGATCAACGTTTCGGCGGGATTTCTCGCCGGGGTGTCGCTGCTGTTTGTTGTGGTGTACTCCGCGATGGCGCTGTCGCGCTGGTGCGCGGCGGGCGGCGCGGTTGCGCTTGTCGGAGGAGCGGCGGTGGTCGTGATTTCCTCGGGCGAGGCCGCGCAGCTGTTCCCGCGGATATTTGAGACTGCCAAAAACGTAGCGCTGACAAGGCTTTTCAACCTCGGCTACTACGGTATGTCGCGCTACATCACCGAGGTGAGCTACGACGAGGGCCGCGGCGCGGAATACTACATGCGCCTCGCTTTCCTGCTTGTGATAGCCGTCATCGCGCTGGTCTTTGTGCTGTCCTGCATCAAACGTGTGAGACTTGTTGGGCCTGTCATTGTGAGTGCCGTCATCATCAGCGTGGTGTTTACCTACAACATCTCGCGCTCCAACTGGGGTACTGTGCTCATAATCGCCGCCTTCGTGGGTATCATTGCAATGTTCACCTACGACCGCATATTCTCGCCCGACGCCCCTAACCGCGACCGCTACGACAGCGACACCGTGCTTTTCGCGGACGACGAACGCCCCCCGCTGCCCGACGGCGTGCTGACGCCCGAGGCGGCCAAGCGTGAGCGTATTCGCCGCCGCCGCGAGGAGCGCGAGGCGCGCCGTCAGCACAAAAAGGACAAAACGCTCCCGACCGTCGAGGAGGAGCTTGACAGCTACTTCAGCGCGCCGACCAAGGCGCGCAAGCCGTCTGAAGACAAGCGTAAAACGCTGACTCCCGAGGAAAAGCTCCGGCGCAGGGAAGCGGACGCGGCACTGCGCCGTGCGATAAACTACGACCGCAACGTCACCACCTCGCGCCGTGCTCAGGGCGGATTTGCGGCAGTCGGAGCCTTCGTCATGGCAATGCTGATACTGCTCCTTCCTGCGCTGACGGTGGCGGGCAGCTTCACGACCATCGAGGCCATCGACAAAAAGATGGAGTATTACCGCGAGTACGTCACGGCGCTGCTCATGGGCGACGACCCCATCCTCGACGAGCTGGGCTACCAGAACAACAAGGATAACTTCACCCCCCGCACGACCGACGCCACGCCGCGCTACTACACCGGCCAGAAGCTTATGACCATCGAGTCGCAGTACGCGGCCAACGTCTATCTGCGCGGGTGGATAGGCACGTCCTACTCTGACGGCGCGTGGAACGCCTGCTCGGACGACGCCCTCGACGCCTACCGCAAGCTCTACGGCACGACGCTCGACCCGAACGAGATACTTTTCAACCTGTTTTATTCGATAATTGACGAGTCCGTCGTCGAGTCGAAGGACTTTACAAGCTCCAGCCTCAGCAAGCTGAAATACGGCTTCGTCGCCATGCAGGTCAACGTCAGGCGCGAGAAGACGGACGACGCGCTCGTCTATATGCCGTCGTTCTACCGCGTTGACGACGCGGTCAAGGCCGCGCGCGCGACATCGCACGGACTTTACAAGTACGGCACCTCGGAGGAGGACACCGACACCACCTTTGTCGACTACTTTGACGGCATTTACACCGGCCGCAAGTTCATGGCCGAGCACGCCTACGCGTCGGTCGCCTACGTCACGCTCATGCGCACGAGCGACTGGTACCGCAACGTTGCGGAGCTCATCTCGCAGTTCAACGCGGGCTATAACGACGCGTATGAACAGATAGAGAAGTACGCGTCGCGCCGCGCGAACGGCCGCAACGCCTCGCTTGACGACATCGTCGGGGCGCTGTTCCCGGAATATTCGGAGAATCTTGTGGCCATAGAGCCCGGAGACGAATCGAACACAGTGCTTATCACCGTCGATTACCCGCGCGGACGCGTCGAGTATAAGTACAACATCGTCACGGGCAAGATGGTGAATTACAGAATAACCAAGCTGACCGAGTTCACCATGGTGGACGAGGAGACCGGCGAAGTCACGACCTACACGCTGGCGTTCGCGCCTCCCGGCATCGACCTCTGCACGCGCTACCGCGTGCTCATGACGACCGAGCAGAAGAACGCGCTCGCCTACGCCTACTACTGGCAGTATCTCTACGAGAATTTCGTCTATGAAACGTATTCGACACCCTATCGCAGCACAAGCGAGGTCGTGCGCAACACACTGCGTGACATCGCCGCGGCATACGACGCCGAGCACGCCGAGAAAAACGGCTACAAGCTGATCGAGGCGGCCTCCGGTCGCCACTCCGAGAACGCCGACACCTACGAGGCGCGCCACAGACTGGTCATGGAGATCGTCGATTACTTCAAGGAAAACTTCACCTACACGCTGACCCCCACCGCCGCGACAGATCCGGATCTCGACGGCGTCGACAACTTCCTTTCGGTGACGCATGAGGGCTATTGCACTCAGTACGCGTCGGCGCTGGCGCTGATGATGCGCGCGGCGGGCGTGCCCGCGAGGTACGTCGAGGGATATGTCGCCTGCGACTTTGTGCGCAGCTATGCCTCGGACGCGGTCGGGCGCTACACCGCCACCGTGCGCGACTACAATGCGCACGCCTGGGTTGAGGTGTGGTACGACGGTGTCGGCTGGGTTCAGTACGAGGCAACGCCGGTCTACTATGACGATATGTACGTTCAGCGCGGCGGCTCGCAGGGCGGCTCGACAACGCGCCCGTGGTACGACCGCGACGAAGAGGACGAAACGCAGAACCTGCTCGACAGCGTGTCCGGCAGACTCGGTACGGCCGAGGGACTTGTCGAGGCGCTCGGCGACGACCTCAGATTCCTGATCGGCGGCGGCACGCTCCGCCAAGAGCTCGATGCCATTTCCGAGAAGGTCAGCGCCATACGCGAGCAGTGGACGGCGTTTGACAGCGAATATCAGGCAAACAAGGACGTCGAGGGCTACAACCCGAACATGCTCCAGAACCGCCTGCGCATACTCGACACCGAGCTCACCGAGAAAGTCATCACGCCGCTAACCGACCTTGACACAAGGATCGAAGCGCTCAAAAACGTCAACGCGACGGTGCGCAATATCGTTGTAGGACTGCTCGCGGCGGCGCTTGTGGCACTGTTCGTGCTGCTCTCCGACCGCCGCGCAAAGAAGGCCGAGCGGGAGCGCATGAAGCTGGTTGACGATGCGGCCGCCGGTCTTGATAACCCGGAACACCGCCGCGAAACGGCGCACAGCATAATAAACTGGCTCACGTCTCTGCTTGCCGCCTACGGCTCAGCGCCCAAAGCGGGCGAGTTCAGCGCCGACTACGCGCACCGACTCGAGGAGGAATACCTCGGAATATTCGGACGCGTTCCCACCGCCCATGCGGAGGACGCCGGTGCGCCGCCGTCTCTCGTCAGCGACACTGATTTCGCCGCGATATTTGACGCCATCGCCGCCGAGGAATTCGGCAACGGCATGAGCGACGATCAGCTGCGCGAGGTCGCCGTCTTCTGCAAGAGAATGCGCGGAGCCGCAGCGCGCCGCCTTGGCGCGGGCAAACGGCTGTACTATCACTTCGTCAAGAAACTGATTTAAGGCATCACCGCGCAATGCCCGAGTGGCACACTTGCCGG
>CAVIBA010000068.1:0-10232 GCA_963640785.1 Bulleidia sp. | reverse complement strand
TCACTTTTTCTATATCTTTTTTATTTTTCAGTCTCACATCTATTGTAACACTACAACATTATTGCGCGTTAATTATACCATATGATTGATTTTTTTGCAAGAGTGTGCTATACTATAAATCGTAACTATATTCATTGAGGTAAATCCATGAAAAACGTAATCGGAATAGACGTCGGCGGCAGTACCACCAAGATCGTGGGCTTCCGCAAGGACGATAACGGAAAAATAGATATGATCGAGCCGCAGTTCGTCCGCGCGGCCGACCCAATCACCTCGGTCTACGGCGCCTTCGGCCGCTTCACCTCGCAGAACGGACTCGAGCTCGGCGACATCAGCTGCGTAATGATGACGGGCGTCGGCTCCACCTTCGTCCGTAACCCCATTTATTCGCTCGACTGCCGCTCGGTCTCCGAGTTCTCAAGCGTCGGCCGCGGCGGACTCTACCTCTCGGGACTCGACGACGCCATCGTCGTCAGTATGG
Organism: Bulleidia sp.; assembly: GCA_963640785.1. Lineage (GTDB taxonomy): Bacteria > Bacillota > Clostridia > Oscillospirales > CAG-272 > UMGS1002. The sequence continues at coordinate 9,751 of CAVIBA010000068.1, read as the reverse complement.
GCACCGGCACCGCGCTCATCCACGCCTCGCGGCACGACGGCACGACCGCCACAAAGTACCTCGGCGGCACTGGCGTCGGCGGCGGCACGCTGATCGGCCTCTCACATAAAATTATCGGCGTCGATACCGTCGAACATATCGAGCAGCTCTGCGAGGGCGGCGACCTCGATAAAATCGACCTGCGCGTCAAGGACATCTCAGACAGCTCGCTCTTTCCGAGCGTCAACCACGAGCTCACCGCCGCCAATTTCGGCAAGCTCAGCGACCTCGCCAACAAGCACGACATCGCCCTCGGCATCGCAAATATGGTTGCCGAAACCATCGCCATGATGGCCATTTTTGCCGCGCGCGGCAACGGCGTCCGCGATATTGTGCTCACCGGCAACCTCTCCTGCGTCGCGCCCGTTCGCAAAATTATTATGGGACTTTCCGAGTCCTTCGACGTCAACTTCGTCTGCCCCGATAACGCACAGTTCGCCACCGTCATAGGCTCCGCTCTGCTCGGCCTCACGGACGAATAATTACCTTCTAAAATCTAACATTTTTGAAAGCGCAATGAATATTTGCGCTTTTTTTATTTCACAATAGTATACGAATAACAAAAACAAGGAGCGCATATGAAGACATTCGTATACACCATAGCCGACGAGCACGGCATACACGCCCGCCCGGCCGGAATACTGGTCAACTGTGCCAAGCAGTTCACCTCCGAAATAAAGGTAAGCAAAAACGGCCGCGAGGTGGACGCAAAGCACCTGCTCGCAGTCATGAGCCTGGCGGGCAAGCACGGCGAGGAGCTGCGGTTCACCGTCGAGGGCGCGGACGAGGTCAGCGCCGCACACGAGCTTGAACGCTGCTGCCACGAGCAGATAGGCTGAGGTGACATAATGAACAACACCCTAAAGTCCCGCCTGACCTTCAGCGGGCGCGGCATCGGGCACGGCAGCGCCATAGGTAAGCTGAATTTCTACCGCCGCTCAGAACGCATCGGCAAGGGCGGCATACGCCGCAGTCTGTCGGCGGGAGAGGAAACACAGCGCCTGCGCCGCGCCATTTCCGACGCGCGCAGGCAGCTCTCCGAACTGTACGACTCCACCCGGCGGCGCGCCGGGGAGGAGGAAGCCCAGATTTTCGAGATACACCGGATGCTGCTAGAGGACGACGACTTCATGTCCGTCGCCGAATCGCTCATTCTTGACGGCTACTCGGCGGCCTACGCCGTGTGCGAGGCGGCGGAGCGGTACAGCGCCGTCTTTGCCTCGATTGAGGACGACTACCTCTCCGCCCGCGCGGCAGATCTGCGCGATGTCGCCTCGCGCGTCGCGTCAATTCTCAACGGCGGGAGCACCGCAAACACAGTCGAGCCCGGTGGGGACGAAAAGTATATCATCGCCGCCTCCGACCTCACGCCGAGCGAGACCGTCCAGCTCGACCGCGACCGCATACTCGGCTTTGTCACCTTCGCCGGCTCGCCAAACTCGCACACCGCCATACTCGCCCGCGCGCTCGGCATTCCCGCGCTGATCGGCACCGGCGAGATCAGCGGCGACTGCAACGGCGCCGACGCCATAATCGACGCCGACTCCGGCCTGCTCTACGTCAACCCCGACGCCGCGCTGCTCTCGAGCTACCGCGACAAGCAGCGCCGCGACGCCGAGGACGCGCACCGTCAGCAGCTCATGCGCGGGCGACCCACCGTCACGCGCTCGGGCCGGCGGCTGCGACTGTACGCCAACATCGGCAACGTCCGCGACGCCGCGCTGGCCGTCCAGAACGACGCCGAGGGCATTGGCCTTCTGCGCTCGGAGTTTCTCTACCTCGAGTCGGACACCTGCCCCGACGAGGAGACAATCTTCACCGCCTACCGCGACATAGTCCGCACCATGGGCGGGCGTCCCGTGATAATCCGCACCCTCGACATAGGCGCGGACAAGCGCGTCCCCTACATCGACGCGGGCAGCGAGGAAAATCCGGCGCTCGGACTTCGCGGCGTCCGGCTGTCGCTCTCGCACCCCGAGCTGTTCCGCGCACAGCTGCGCGCCGTCTGCCGCGCATCGGCCTACGGCGCGGTGTCGGTCATGGTGCCCATGATAGCCATACCGCACGAGGTCGAGCGCTGCCGTGAGCTTATCCGCTCGGTTCAGGCCGAGCTTGAAGCCGGGGGCGTGCCTTACGACGCAAAAATGCCGATCGGCATCATGCTCGAGACGCCGTCCTCCGCTGTAATGAGCCGGGAGCTCGCGGGCATGGTGGACTTTTTCTCGGTCGGTACAAATGACCTCATTCAGTACACGCTCGCCGCCGACCGGCAGAATCCCGCCCTCTCCGAGCTGTGCGAGAACGGCCTCGAGCCGGTTCTCCGCCTCATCGCCGCGGCCGCCGAAAACGCCCACGCCGCCGGTATCTGGCTCGGCATATGCGGCGAGCTGGCGGCAAGCACCGAGCTCACCCAGCGCTTCATCGACATAGGCGTGGACGAGCTGTCCGTCTCCCCACCCTACGTTCTGCCGCTGCGCGAACGCATATCAGACTGCAATTAATAAGGAGGAAAATCCATGCTATCATCAAAAAAACTGCTCGCCGTGGCCGACGGCAACGCCGTCCCGCTCGGCAAAGTGCCCGACGAGGTCTTCGCCTCCGGAATGCTTGGGAACGGCTACGCGCTCGAGCCCGTCTCGGGCACGATATACAGCCCCGTCTCGGGGCGCGTCGACAGCGTCACCGACACACGCCACGCCTACGGCATCCACTCGGATGACGGCCTCGACGTGCTCGTTCACATAGGGGTCGACACGGTAAAGCTGGGCGGCGAGGGATTCATCAGCCTCGTCGAGAAGGGCGACACCGTCCGCGCGGGCGACGTCATAGCCAAGGCCGACCTCGCGCTCATCCGCTCACGCGGGCTGTCGCCCATAACGCCGGTGCTCGTGTCAAACGCAGACGAGCTGCGCTCGTTCGACGTAAAGCTCGGCAGCGTGCGCGGCGGGCGCAGCGCCGTCGTCACCTACAAAAAGTGAGGTGAGCCCGAATGGATAAAATAAACACCGACTCCCGCGGCTTCGGCGTGCTTCAGCGCGTCGGGCGGGCGTTCATGCTGCCCATCGCACTGCTGCCTATCGCCGGGCTGCTCCTCGGCATCGGCTCCTCGCTGACCAATACCACCATGCTCGAGACCTACAAGCTGATGGCGGCCATGGGTCCCGGCACTATTCCCTACTCCGTCTTCACCGTGCTCTCGGACGTCGGCACGATTATATTCAACAACCTCGCAATAATCTTCGCCATGGGCGTCGCGCTCGGTATGGCGGAGGCCGAAAAAGGCACCGCGACGCTGTCCGCCGCCATAGCCTTTTTCGTCATGCACCAGACTATCCACTCGCTGCTCTCGCTCAGCGGCAGCCTCGAGGAGGGCGTCCTGCTCGAGGGCTCGGTGGCGAACGTCGTCGGCATACAGTCGCTTGAGATGGGCGTGTTCGGCGGTATTATCGTCGGACTCGGCGTCGCGGCGCTGCATAACAGGTTCTATAAAATACGCCTGCCCAACGCAATTTCCTTCTTCGGCGGCACGCGGTTCGTGCCCATAATCTCGACTGTCGTCTATGTGCTGGTGGGCGTCGTCATGTTCTTTATCTGGCCCTATATCCAGAGCGGGATTTACGCGCTCGGCAACCTCGTGCTGCGCTCGGGCTACGCCGGAACGTTCGTCTACGGCTTTATCGAGCGACTGCTCATTCCCTTCGGGCTGCACCACGTCTTCTACCTGCCCTTCTGGCAGACCGGACTCGGCGGCTCCGCTCTCATCGACGGCAGCCTGATCTACGGCGCGCAGAACATCTTCTTCGCCGAGCTGGCATCGCCCAACACCACCGTTTTCTCCGTCGAGGCAACGCGGTTTATGAGCGGCAAGTTCCCCTTCATGATATTCGGACTGCCCGGAGCGGCGCTGGCGATGTACACCTGCGCAAAACCAGAAAAGCGCCGTGTCGCGGGCGGACTTCTGCTCTCCGCCGCGCTCACCGCCATGCTGACGGGCATCACGGAGCCGCTTGAGTTTACCTTCCTGTTCGTCGCACCGGCGCTTTATATCGTCCACTGCGTGCTGGCGGGACTGTCGTATATGTTCATGCACATTCTGAACGTCGGCGTCGGCATGACGTTCTCAGGCGGCATTATCGACCTTGTTCTGTTCGGCGTGCTGCAGGGCAACGCCAAGACAAACTGGCTGATGATACCGCTGGTCGGCGTGTTCTATTTCATCGTCTACTTCCTTGTGTTCCGTTGGATGATACGCAAATTCAACTATATCACCCCCGGCCGCGAAAACGACAACGCCGAAACCAAGCTCTACCGCCGTGCCGACTACGACGCACGCCGCCGCGGACAGCCCGTGCCTGAGGGCGCGGGCGCTGTCAGCACCGGGAACGCCGACGTAATGGCCGAGGATACAGGGAACGCAGACGAAAGCATCGGTGAAAACGCCACCGGGAGCGCAAACGGGAACGCCAGCCCCCGCGGCAAAAACCGCCGGTTCCGCCGCGGCGCGACCGTCGCCGACGCTGCCGGAGCCGAGATCGCAGCCGACAGCGCAGTGCGTTCGGTGTCCGAGCTGATACTCGAGGGGCTCGGCGGCCGTGATAACCTCACCACCCTCGACTGCTGCGCGACACGCCTGCGCATTACAGTCAAGGACGGCTCGGCTGTTAGTGAGGATCTGCTGCGCCAGAGCGGCGCCGCCGGAGTTCTCCGCCGCGGCAACAGTATACAGGTCGTATACGGCCCGCAGGTCTCGGTCATCAAGAGCGAGCTTGAGGACTATATGGGCAAGTCCTTCAACTGACGCCATCTCCCGCCTTGGCAAAAGTGCCGGGCGGGAGACAATTTTTTTAATTTTTTGATTAAAATCTATTGACAAACCCCAATAACTGTGATATTATAGTTAGGCGCTCAAGAGAGCGTGGATGCGTCGTTAGCTCAGCTGGATAGAGTGACTGGCTACGAACCAGTAGGTCGGGGGTTCGAGTCCCTTACGACGCGCCAAAAGCACCACATCGGCGCACCGCGCCGGTGTGGTGCTTTTCGTTTCTCCACATGGACTCGCACCCCGCAATTTGCGCCAGCAAATTGTCAGTTTCCCGGCAGAGCACGCTTAATAAACGCCCCCCACAAACCAGCCGGGAAACTGTGGTTCAGAGTCCCTTACTGCGCACCCGGCACTGCGTGCCGGTATGGCTTCTTTCGTCCGTCTCCACGGACTCGCACCCCGCAATTTGCGCCAGCAAATTGTCAGTTTCCCGGCCGCGCACGCTGAATGAACGCCCCCGAAAACTCTCCCCCCCACCAATGAAAGAGCAGGTTCCCACATGAACATAAAAGAAATACTTACGCAATTTGGCTTCGGCGAGCAGGCCGAGGCAACCGCATTTAAGCACGAAGAGGACGACTCGGATTATGCCGTGTGGAAAATACAGGAGAACAATGCCACCTACGTCCTGAAAAAGACGAGCGAGCAGGAGCTGACTGTCTACAATACCTTTTTAGCGTCAACCGGGGACAGCGTCCCGCACTTTTACAAAAGCCTTAGCTACGGCGGCGAGCTGTTTTTGCTAATGGAATACATAGAGGGTCACGACCTGCGGAAATGCGACCGTGAATCGCTGGCCGCGGTCCTCGACGCGTTGATATATTTGCAGAATATGTACTGGGAAAGACGGGATTTGCAAGCCGTCGGCCATGGCTTCGAGACAAGCCTGCCGGGACGGCAAAAACGCGGCCGGTATCTGAATGACGCCGAGCTGGAGCAGGCCTATGAAAAGTATTTGCAGCTGTATTCCACCTCCCCGCGAACGCTGTGCCATGACGACCTTCTGCCGTTCAATGTCCTGTGCACGTGGGAGCGGGCGGTCATCATCGACTGGGAGTGCGCCGGTATCCTGCCCTACCCCACCTCGCTCGCCCGCCTGATCGCCCATTGCGAACAAGACGAATCCGCCTTTTTCTATATGACGCAAGACGACAGAGACTACGCCATCGAATACTACTTTGAACACCTCCTGAGCGCAAAAGGCATCGACTATGGCGACTACCGCCGGACTCTCGACTATTTTCTGCTCTACGAATACTGCGAATGGGTCATGCTCGGCGTAGAATACAACGAAACCGACTCCGAGCGCTATAAACAATACTCCGCCAAAGCAAAAGCCCACCTCAAAAACCTGACATAAACCCCCAAACAAAAAAGCCTTGCTGTGCAAGGCTTTTTTCACTTATATCGAATCTCCTCCAAAACGCCTCCAACTCCCTCCCCCACACCCCGCAAACTCCTCTCTCCCCTTTTGGTGAAAGTTTTTGCAGGATTCTTAAGGGAGCTTTTTTCAAAAAGCTCCCTTAAGCAGGGTCTGGGGCAGCGCCCCAGGAACCTTACTTTCCGCTGTCGCCGTAGTTCGAGAGCACACGGGCGGAAGGATCGTTGACGTCGCAGCCGCGCCAGCTCTTGTTCGGCATCCAGAAATCAACCACCATTTCCGACTGACCGGGGTAGTATTTCTCGAATATCTCGCGGTAGAGAAGCGACTCCTTGGTGAACGGCCGCGCGCGAACGTATTTCAGCCGCCGCACCTCGTACTCAACGTCGGTGTAGCGGGAGTCGGCGTATTCTTTTAGATAGTCCACCATCGAGTGGCCGACCGCGTCGGAAAACGCCGCCTTCTCACGGTAAAGTATGTCGTGCGGCAGATAGTCGCCCTCGAAAGCGTGCCGCAGGAGGTACTTGCCCTTGCCGTACACATTCATCTTCTTCGCCGGGTCGACGGACAGCACGTACTTCACAAAATCAAGGTCTCCGAACGGCACCCGCGCCTCAAGCGAGTTTGCCGAAATGCACCGGTCGGCGCGCAGAACGTCGTACATGTGCAGCTCGCGCACGCGCTTCTCGGACTCGCGCTGGAATTCCTCCGCCGACGGCGCAAAATCCGTGTACTTGTAGCCGAAAAGCTCGTCCGAAATTTCACCCGTCAGCAGAACGCGTATGTCGGTGTTGAGATGTATCCAGCGGCACAAAAGGTACATGCCCATGCTCGCGCGGATGGTCGTTATGTCGTAGGTGCCGAGCAGGCGGATGACCTCCTCGAGCGATTCAAGCACCTGCGCCCGCGTCATTATCACCTCGGTGTGGTCGCTGCCGATGTAGTCCGCGACCTGACGAGCGTATTTGAGGTCGATGGCGTCCGTCTCCATGCCGATGGCGAAGGTGCGTATCGGCGCGGCGCTTGATTTGGCCGCAATCGCGCAGACGAGCGACGAGTCAAGCCCGCCCGAGAGCAGAAAGCCCACCTTGGCGTCCGACACCAGCCGCTTCTCAACGCCAGCGACCAGCTTGTCGTGTATTTTGCGGCAGAGCGTCTCGAGGTCGTCCCGGCACACCTCGCGCGCATGCGAAATATCGTTGTAGCACACGAACTTTCCGCCCTTGTAGTAATGCCCCGGCGGGAAGGGCAGTATGCGCTCGCAAAGTCCCGTGAGATTCTTCGGCTCGGAGGCGAACACTATCACCCCGCGCCGGTCGTAGCCGTAATACAGCGGACGGATGCCGATGGGGTCGCGCGCGGCGATGTACTCGTCGTGCTCGCCGTCGTATATTATCATGGCAAACTCCGCGTCGAGCATGGAGAACATGTCGACGCCGTACTTGCGGTACATCGGCAATATTATCTCGCAGTCAGAGCCACTGCGGAAGCTGTAACCGGACGCAAGCTGCTCACGCAGGGCAGCATATCCGTATATTTCACCATTGCAGACGGCATAGCTGCCGTCCAACTCAAACGGCTGCATGCCCTCGGGCGTAAGCCCCATTATCGCCAGACGGTGAAACCCGAGCAGTCCCCTGCCCGTATCAACCACCCGGCTGTCGTCCGGCCCGCGGGAGACCGTCGCCTCAAAGCCCTGCATAAAGCCCGCGACGTCCTCGCACAGACCGCAATAACTCATTATGGAACACATATCAATTCTCCGGAATAAAATTTATCTCACCCCGAACAGCAGCTTCTCGTAGGTCGGGAACGGCCAGTATTTCTCGGCGGTGAGCGTTTCGGCCTCGTCGCAGACCACGCGCAGCTCGGCCATCCCAGGCAGAATCACGTCGCGGATCATGTGCGACGCCTCGGTGACGTCGGTGATGGTCTTGTATTTGAATATCTCGGTCTCAAGCGCAGCGGTGGCGGCGTCTATTTCGTCGACAAGGCAAGCAAGGCGCTCGATTGTCGTTGTCTCGTAGCGCGCCGCGACGCCGGGGACGGCCGACTTCTTGGCAATCAGCGTGTCGGAAAGATCGTGAACGTACGCCTCAACCGCAGGCACAATCTCCTTGCGCGCCATGTCGACCATGGTCATGGCCTCGATGTTGACCGTCTTGCAGTAGTTCTCAAGCGTAATCTCGTAGCGCGACTGTATCTCGGCGGGCGTGAACACCTTGTGCCGCGTCAGCATTTCGACGTTCTTGCGCTCGAGCAGCGCGGGCATGGCGTCGGGCGTGGTGCGCAGATTGAGCAGACCGCGCTTCTCGGTCGCTTCCTTAATCCAGGAGTCGTCATAGCCGTTGCCGTTGAAGATGATGCGCTTGTGATCCTTGATGGTCTCCTTTATCATGTCGTGCAGGGCGGACTCGAAGTCCTCAGCGCCCTCGAGTCTGTCGGCGTAGACGCGCAGCGACTCGGCCACGGCGGCGTTTAGCATGATGTTGGCGCAAGCGATGCTGTTGGACGAGCCCAGCATGCGGAACTCAAACTTGTTGCCCGTGAAGGCGAAGGGCGAGGTACGGTTGCGGTCGGTGGTGTCGCGGGTGAACTTGGGCAGCACGTGCACGCCAAGCTTCATGACCGTCTTCTGCGCGCCGCTGTACGCCTTGTCGTTCTCGATGGCGTCGAGAACTGCGGTCAGCTCATCGCCGAGAAATATTGAAACGACAGCAGGCGGCGCCTCGTTAGCGCCGAGACGGTGGTCGTTGCCCGCCGTCGCGACGGACAGACGCAGCAGATCCTGATAGTCGTCTACCGCCTTGATGACGGCGCACAGGAACAGCAGAAACTGTGCGTTCTCGTAGGGCGTCTCGCCGGGCTTGAGCAGATTGACGCCGGTGTCGGTCGCCATGGACCAGTTGTTGTGCTTGCCCGAGCCGTTGACGCCGGCGAAGGGCTTCTCATGAAGCAGGCAGACAAGTCCGTGACGCAGCGCCACCTTCTGCATGATCTCCATGGTCAGCTGGTTGTGATCGGTGGCGATGTTGGTGCTGGTGTAGATGGGAGCCAGCTCGTGCTGTGCGGGCGCAACCTCGTTGTGCTCGGTCTTGGCCAGCACACCGAGCTTCCACAGCTCCTCGTTGAGGTCGGCCATGTAGGCGGCGACGCGGGGCTTTATGACGCCGAAGTAGTGGTCGTCCATCTCCTGACCCTTGGGCGGCTTTGCGCCGAACAGCGTGCGGCCGGTGAACATGAGATCCTTTCTCTGCTCGTACATGGCGCGGTCGACAAGGAAGTATTCCTGCTCGGGGCCGACCGAGGTGCGCACGCACTTGACGTCAGTGTTGCCGAACAGACGCAGAATACGCAGCGCCTGCTTGTTGAGCGCCTCCATGGAGCGCAGCAGGGGCGTCTTTTTGTCGAGCGCCTCGCCGCCGTAGGAGCAGAACGCCGTCGGGATGCAGAGCGTCTTGTCCTTGATGAAGGCATAGGAGGTGGGGTCCCAGGCGGTGTAGCCCCGG
>CAVIBA010000067.1:0-10323 GCA_963640785.1 Bulleidia sp. | reverse complement strand
TTGCGGCAGTCGAGAAGCGCGCCGTCATTGCGCCCGCAGATGCCCCCGCCGTGCTTGCCCGTTATCACGACGTACCCGTCGCCTACCGAGCAGTTTTCAATCGTACCGGAGTTGCAGCCGCAGATGCCACCCGCCTCGGACTTCGCGTGCACGAAAAACGAGCTTAAGCTAAGATTTTTTATCTCGCCCGAGTTTGAAGCAAAAAGACCCACCTGTGAATTATTGGTGTCGTTGAAATACATACCGGACACCGTGTGCCCGTTGCCGTCAAAACTGCCGGAAAAATTACAGATAGGGATCCATTCCAGGGGAGAGCCGATGTCGGGGCCGCCGTCGTAATATCTGACGCCGGGGTTGAGATCAATGTCGCAGACGAGGACGGCGCAGGCATCGTACTCGCCGCCGTTTACCGCCGCGGCGAAGCCGTAAAGCTCGTCGGCGCTCGATATGAGATACCGTCCGCCCGCGTCTCGCGGCGGAGTTTCGACGACCGCGCGGCAGGGGGAGAGCATCAGCATGCAGATGCTCGTTATCAGTATCAATGACGTGAATTTGCACAATGAAGACTGGTTTCTCATAGCTACTCCTTTTTTTCATCTATCCTCAACATATAGATTGCACATATAAAAAGATATATCACAAATCCGCCGTGTTGTCAACAAAAAAGTAACGTTTTTGCCCGTCTGGTAAGGGCTTTTGCTGGCAAAGCGCAAAAGCGTCCGGCAGAAGTGTCTCTGCCGGACGCGTTCACGGGCGCATTTTTTGGCGTATGGCCGACTCAGTCGTCCTCGTACACAAGGTTTCTTATGAGCGGGTGTATCATGCGGTACATGTACCCGCAGCTCATGATGTGCGAGCTGAAATACAAGGCGGTGCGCCGCTTGCGGTCGACCATGGCGAAGGCTCCCGCCGCGCCGTCCCAGCCAAACTCGCCGACGGGGGCGAGCGAGAGTGAGTAGGCGGGATTTATGTGCACCCGGCCGCAGTAGCCCCAGCCGTAGCCGTAGAGGCGCGTGTTGACAAAGTCGTTCAGCGCCGCCGGGCACAGACGGTTGACCTCCATCAGCTCCACCGTCTCGGGACGGAGCAGTCCACGCCCCTCTGGCGTGCCGGTGAGGGCGAGGGCAGTGAGCATTTTTATGTACTCGTCCGTGCGGGTGAAAACGCCCGCGCCGCCGCTTTCGTAGCCGGGCGTGAAGCGGCAGGGGTTGGCGGTCTCCCGCGGAGTGCAGGTGCCGTCTCGGTTCACGAACGTGTACATGGCCGAAAAACGTGCCAGTTGCTCTGATGTCGGGTGGTAGCCTATCTCGACCATGTCGCAGGGGTCGAATATGTTCTTCTGCACGAACTCGGAGAAGCGCATCCCGCTCGCGATTTCGACGACGGCGGCCAGCACGTCGTGGCAGAGGCTGTAACGGTAGCGCGTGCCCGGCTCAAATATGAGCGGAATCTGCGCCATGGAGCGTACTATGTCGACGGTTCCCGCGCCGGGGACGGATATAGCCTCGGTGAGCGCGGGGTGCGTTGTTTCGTAGGTCATGCCCGCGGTCATGGTTAAGAGGTGCTCGAGCAGTATGGGGCTCTGGGCGTCGGTCAGACTGCCGTCGCGGTTCTGTATTTTCATGTGGGCAAACTCGGGGATATAGCGGTCAAGCCGGTCGGCGGGCGAGATAACGCCGCGCTCGACAAGCTGCATCGCCGCCACGCAGGTTATGACCTTGGAGGTCGAGAAGCACCAGTAAAGGTCGTTCTCACTGACCGGGCGCGTGCGCTCAAGGTCGGCAAAGCCGGACATGCGGCGGTATATCTGCTTTGCGTCGCGCGTGACGACAAGGTCGCAGGCGGGAATCCCGCGCTCGGACATGGTATCGATCAGACGGTCGAGCTTTTGAGTGTTCATGTTGGCATACCTTTCTTCATTTACTGAAATGATTATCTACAATGCGGACGGTTTGTCAAAGGATTGTTGCTTTTTCCGATTCGATATGGTATAATTTTAAGGCGGCGGACTGCGTCCGCCGAAAAAACGTAACCCGAGTGCAGATATGAAACTGATAATTGCCGAAAAGCCGAGCCTCGCGCGCAACATTGCCGCGGCGATAGGCGACAATATACGAAAACGTGACGGTTATCTGGAGGTCGGCGACTACTATGTCAGCTGGGTCTTCGGGCACCTTTTTTCGCTGTGCGATGTCGAGCATTACAGCGGCGTCCCGTCGGGCGAGAAGCGCCGCTGGACAATGGAGGGACTGCCCTGCATTCCGTCGCATTTTGACTTTGAGCTCCGCCGCACAGGCAGCGACGGCAAGCCGGACGCCGGTATCGAGCGGCAGTTCCGCACGCTGTGCCGGCTCGCCGCGGCTCCCGACGTCACGGCGCTTGTCAACGCGGGCGACGCCGACCGCGAGGGAGAAATAATCGTCCGGCTGTGCATACAGCACGCCGCGGCAGCCGAGGCGGCGGTCGCCGCCAAGGCGGTGTACCGGCTGTGGCTGCCCGACCAGACGCCGCAGACCGTCCGCGCCCAGCTCGACGCCATGGAGCCCGACCGCAAATACGACAACCTCGCCCACGAGGGCTTCGCCCGGACGTACGTCGACTGGCTGTACGGCGTCAATCTCACGCGCTACGCCACGCTGCGCACGGGCAAGCTGCTCCGCGTCGGGCGGGTGATAGTGCCGATAGTCAAGGCGATTTACGACCGTGACATGGCCATACGCAACTTTGTTCCGGGCAAGTATCTCGCGCCCGTCAGCCGCGAGGAGACGGCGGGGCAGGTGGTCGAGCTTGTCTCGAAGCGCCAGTTCGAGCCCGAAAGGGAAGAGGAGGCGCGCCGCCTGTGCGAGAGCTACAACGCCGCCGGGGCGTTCGTTACGTCTGTTAAAAAGAAGAAGGACACGCTCGCCCCCGGCAAGCTGTATTCGCTGACAAAATTGCAGAACTACCTCGGCAAGAAATACAAAATGCCTATGGAAACGTCGTTAAAGCTGGCGCAGAAGCTGTACGAGGAGGGCTATCTCACATATCCGCGAACCAACTCCGAATACCTCGCCACCGCCGAGAAGGACAAAATGAAAAAAATCATCTTGGGCTGTGCGGCGCTCGGCTATCCGGTCGAGTTCAAGGATTCAAAAACGATATTCGACGACTCCAAAATCGAGTCCCACTCGGCGCTGACGCCGACATACAAGATTCCCAAAAAGGAAAAGCTGAGCGAGGACGAGTACCGCGTCTACTCGGCGGTCATGCGGCGGTTTGTGGCGGTTTTCTGCTCCAAGCCCTGCATCGTCAGCCGGACGCAGATAAATATCAACGTCCCCGCGCCCGAGCCCGAGGAGTTCGTGCTCAAGGGCACGGTCGTCAACGAGCCCGGCTGGACGGCCTACGACGACTCGACGCTCAAGGACAAGCAGCTGCCCGACCTCAAGAAGGGCGACCGCGTCAACATCGACTTCAAGCCGGTCGAGAAGCAGACCTCACCGCCGCGTCATTACACCATAGAAACGCTCAATAACTACCTCAAAAATCCCTTCAAGGAGGACAAGGCGCGCGCGGCGGAGACCGCCGCGGCCGAGGACGGCAGCACCGTCAGCGACGACGAGGACTACCGCGCCATCTTCGAAGGACTCGAGCTCGGCACCGAGGCGACGCGCACCGGAATTATCGACAACGCAAAAAAGAGCCACTACATCGAGCTCAAAAAAGATACATATTATATACTTCCCGACGGCGAGTACCTCATCGAGTCGCTGACAAGGCTGAACATTTCGATGGACAAGTACAAAACCTCAACTCTCGGCCGCGCGCTCAAGCGCGTTTACCGCGAGGACATGACCGTGGACGAATGCACCGGCCTTGCGGCCGAGGAGCTGCGCGGCATATTCGGTTCGGCGAGCACCGACGGCGGGGCAGGGGACGTCGGATTTTTCGGCGACGTCGTCGGAAACTGCCCGCTGTGCGGCAAGCCCGTCTCACAGCGCGGACGGTTTTACGGCTGCTCGGGCTGGCGCGAGGGCTGCAAGTTTTCGGTGAACACCTACGTCTGCTCGCGCGCCATCCCCCTCGACGCCATGAAGCGCCTGCTGAGAGACGGCACGACCGGAGTGCTCGACGGCTTCGTCTCGCGCAAGTCGGGCAAGAAGTTCTCGGCGGCGCTGGTGCTTAAGGATGGCCGCACCGAGTTCGATTTTGACAGCGGACGCGCGTCCGGAGGCGCGCAGTCGGGAGCCTCGCGTGCGCCTGCGCCGCCCGCCCCCGATTACGGAACCTGCCCGCTCTGCGGCAAGCCGCTCATCAAGGGCCGCACGGCCTATGGCTGCTCGGGCTGGAGCGAGGGCTGCTCCTACCGCCGCCCGTTTGACGACACCGGCGACACTCCGTCAGAAGCGCCGACGCCGCAGACTCCACCGACTTCATCGACTCCTGAAATCCCGACTTCGGAACCTCCAACCCCACCGTCGGAGCCTTCGCAGCCGCCCCAACAATGAAAAACACTATTTACACATAGCTAGAAAGGGAATATCATGAAAAAGACAACTCTCAAGAAATACGCCCGTCTCATCGCGCGGGTCGGCGCCAATGTCCAGAAGGGACAGCCCGTAATAGTTTACGCTAACGTCGAGCAGTACGAGTTTGCCGCGATGGTGGTCGAGGAGTGCTACCGCGTCGGTGCGAAGTCGGTGCGCGTTGAGTGGAAGCATCAGCCGCTCAGCAAGTTGGCCTACCGCTACCAGAGCCTCAAGACGCTCTCAACCGTCGAGCGCTGGGAGGAGGAGAAGATGAAGCTGATGGCCGAGGAATTCCCCTGCCGCGTCGTGCTCATCGGCGAGGACCCGGACGGTCTGCGCGGCATCAACCTCGAGAAAATGCAGAAGGCGCACATGGCGACCTACAAGGTCATCAAGCCCTACCGCGACGCAATCGAGTCCAGGCATCAGTGGACGATAGCCGCCGTGCCGTCCGAGGCGTGGGCCAAGAAGGTGTTCCCGGAGCTCAAGAAAAATCAGGCTGTCGAGAAGCTGTGGCGCGCGATACTTGACTCAGTCAGCGTCACGGACGACCCAGAGAACGACCCCATCGCCGAGTGGGCGCGTCACAACGCCGACTTCAGCAAGAGATGCAAGTGGCTCAACGACCAGAAGTTTGATTACATCACATACAAGAGCTCCAACGGCACCGATTTCCGCGCCGACCTCATTCCCGAGGGACACTGGTGCGGCGGCGGAGAGACGACCAAGCAGGGCGTCTTCTTCAACCCCAACCTGCCGACCGAGGAGATATTCACCAGCCCCATGAAGGGACGCGCCGAGGGCAAGCTGGTCTCGACCAAGCCGCTGTCCTACAACGGCCAGCTGATAACCAACTTCTGGATTCGCTTTGAGGGCGGCCGCGCAGTCGAGTGGGACGCCGAGTCGGGACGCGAGGTGCTCGACAAAATGATTACGATGGACGACGGCGCCGCCATGCTCGGCGAGCTGGCGCTCATCCCCTGCAACAGCCCCATAAACAACAGCGGCATACTGTTCTACGAGACACTGCTTGACGAGAACGCCAGCTGCCACGTCGCACTCGGCCGCGGCTTCAACGACTGCATCGACGGCTACCTCGACAAGACCAACGAGGAGTGCCAGGCGCTCGGTATCAACGACAGCATCATACACGTCGACTTCATGGTCGGCGCGCCGGACATGTGCATAACCGGCTACAAGAACGGCCATGCCGTGCCGATTTTTGTGAACGGCGAGTGGGCGTGAGTCCCGCAGCCGGACAGCCGCACAATTAGTACAACACCACAACACAGTAGTGTAAGCGCATAAACGAACAGAAACGCAAACAGCGATGAAAATACTCATTACCGGCTTTGATCCGTTCGGCGGCGAGACCGTCAACCCCGCGTGGGAGGCGGTCAGCCGCCTGCCGGACGAAATAAGCGGCGCGCGCGTTGTCAGACTCATGCTGCCGACCGTTTTCGGACGCGCAGGCGAGCTGCTCTGCGACGCTGTCCGCCGTGAGAGACCGGACGCAGTCATATGCGTCGGTCAGGCGGGCGGCCGCGCGGCGATAACGCCAGAGCGCGTCGCCATCAACCTCATGGACGGCACAATCCCCGACAACGCGGGCTTCAAGCCGTCAGACGAGCCCGTCGTTCCCGGCGGCCCCGACGCCTACTTCACAAATCTGCCCGTGCGGCGCATAGTCGCGCGGCTGCGTGAGTGCGGAATTCCCGCTGAGCTGTCGTATACGGCGGGTAGCTACGTCTGCAATTACCTCATGTATACGCTGATGCACCTGATCCGCACCGAGTACCCGGCCATGCTCGGCGGATTTATCCACATTCCGTTCTCGACCGAGCAGGCGGTGTCGCACCGCGGCGCGCCGAGCATGGACATCGCCACCGCCGCACGCGGCCTCGAGTGCGCCGTCGCTGCGGTAGTGGAGTGACGGGCAAGGGAATACGCATAAAATAAATTCCGCATAAAAACAGATTCCCCGCATGACAACAGTCATGCGGGGAGTTTTTGTACGCAGGCCGCGCTCGAGCCACACGGGAAGCTTTTGTACGCAGGCCGCGCTCGAGCCATACGTGAAGCCTTTCTGTGCAGAACTGCATTCGAGCCCTGCGCAGCGGTTCCAGTTGTGGCGCGATCTGCGGCGCTTATTTGCGGTTCTGATATTTTTCAATTCCGGCTTTGAATCTTGCAAGACCGTCCTCGAGCGTTGAGCGCGGGCAGGCGATGTTCATGCGGATAAACGCGCGGCCGGACTCGCCGTACTGCGCACCGTCCGAGAGATAGAGCCCGGTCTCGCGGCGAATGAAGTCGCACAGCTCGACCGAGTCGGGACACACGGCACTGCAATTAATCCAGAGCAGATAGGTAGCCTCGCCCGGAACGAGACGCAGTGCGGGAATTTCGGACGCGAGGTATTCCGCGACCCTCTCGCGGTTGCGCTGAATATAGCCGCGCAGCTCGTCGAGCCAGTCGCCGCCCTTGGTGAAGGCCGCAACCGCAGCCGTGACGGCGAACGAGTTCGGCTCGGCCACCTCGTCGGTGTTTAGCGCGCGCCAGACCTTGTGACGCAGACGGGGATTCGGTATCATGACGGCGGCCGTCTGGAGCCCGGCGATATTGAAGGCCTTGGTCGGCGCGATGCAGGTCACGCTCACCTCGCGGCACTCCTCCGAGATCGACGCGAAGGGAATATATCCGCGCCCCGGCGCTGTCAGGTCGCAGTGTATCTCGTCTGCGATGACGGTCACGCCGTGCTTGGCACACAGGTGCCCGATTTTTGCAAGCTCCTCGCGCGTCCATATCTTGCCGACGGGATTGTGGGGGTTGCAGAGTATCATGAGCGAGGTCTGCGGGTCGGCGAGCTTGCGCTCGAGGTTGTCGAAGTCTATGTGATAGCTCTCGCCGTCATAGCACAGCGGCGACTCGAGCGTGCGCGCACCGTTGTTGATTATCGAGTTGAAGAAAACGTTGTAAACCGGCGTCTGTATGACGACGTTTTCATTCGGCGTCGTCAGCTTGCGGACGGTGCTTGAAATCGCCGGGACGACGCCGGTGCAGAACACCAGCCAGTTGCGCTCGATGGTAAGTCCGTGGCGGTCGCGCCACCAGCCGATGTAGGCGTCATACCACTCGTCCGGCACGTCGTTGTAGCCGAAGACGCCGTGCCCGAGCCGGCGCGCGAGCGCCTCGCGTATCTCGGGTGCGGTCTTGAAGTCCATGTCGGCAACCCACATGGGCAGCTCGCCCTCGACGACGTCCCATTTGTAGGATGCCGTGCCGCGCCGGTCGGTGAAGGTATCGAAATCGTATTTCATATATGCCCTCACACAGCTGTAGAAGGCACACGGTCACGACACACTATTTTTGTCTTTGTGATGTCGATTTTGTCCTTCTCGAGTATCAACTCGCGGATGGAATTGGCGCGTATCGTGCCGCCTGCGGGGTTGAGCACGCTGTCAATGGTCGAGCAGATGTCGGCGTCGACGGTCGAATACTCGAAGGCAAGCGTGGTGTTTATCAGCTTGCAGTTCTTCATAACGAGGTTCTGAATGTAGCACATGCCCTGAAGGCTCTCGACGGTGCAGTTTATGAGCGTCAGGTTTTTGGCGTTCCAGCCGAGGTATTCGCCCGAGATGAACGAGTCGTAGACCGTGACGTTTTCGCTGTTCCAGAAGGCGTCCTTGGAGAGCAGGCGCGAGGAGTGTATCTCGACGTTCTCCACGCCGTCGAACGAATAGTTGCCGTAGAGCGTCAGCCCGTGGATGACCATGTTCCGGCTGTTCATGGCGAAGTAGTCGCCATTGGCGGTCACGTTGTCGATGCGGACGCCGTCGCAGCTCCACAGCGTCTCGGCCGCGTTCGGAAAGGAGACGTTCGAGAGCGTGAGGTCGTGACAGCGGCGGAAGTTTTTCGGCGCTTCGATGGCCGAGTCGGCGACGCTGATGCGGTCGGTGTACCACACGCCCGCGCGCGCCATGTCGAACCAGGTGCAGTCGCGCACGGTGATGTCCTTGGCGTACCAGAGCGGGTATTTCCACTTGAACATGCTGCCGATAAGCTCAATGTCGGCGCTTTCCTTGAGCGGTGACTCGCCGTCGTCGAATATGGTGTCGGTGATACGCAGGCCGCGTGCGCCGAAAAGTGCGCGTTCACCGGTCAAAAACTGTTGTTTCAATTCCTTTTTGCTTTCCATGATGTTCTCCTGTGCTCAGAAATGGACGGCAATACACAATATGCCGCATAGTATGATACATTTTAACTGTGAGGGCGATGTGAGGGCGTTGTGAAGTCGTGCGGTATTTACGCTGCGTACGCTACGCCTCCCATAGGTGCCGCCGCAGATTGACGTGCCCCGACAGCGTGAACGTCACGCCCTCGTCCCCGAGCAGCTCGCGCTGGCGCGTCCAGCCGGGGACTGGCCGCCCCGCGGCGTTCACCACGCGATGGCAGGGGTAGTCGCCGAACATGTCCGCCATGCTAAGAACGCGGCCGACGAGCCGTGAATGTTTGTCCCGCCCGATGAGCGCGGCAATCCGCCCGTGCGTCGTGACGCGCCTGCGCGGAATCTCCTCGACAACGGCAAGAATTTCATAAATAAGTCTTTCGTCCGTAATCTTCCCCATGGCAAACTCCTTTTACAACAGTATACCATAAAGCGCCCCGAAAAACAAGCGACAGATTGACAAAAGGCGATATTTGTGGTACTATAAAATCAAAATGCGGCGTTTTTTCACCGCGCAGATTATCAGGAGAGTCAGATTATGAACATTATTTTAGCACCCGATTCCTTCAAGGGGACGCTCAGCTCGCGCGAGGTGTGCGGTATTATGGCGGACGAGCTGACGGCGGCATGTCCCGGCAGTCGGATAACGTCGATTCCCGTGGCGGACGGCGGAGAGGGAACGGTCGATTGCTTTGTCACGGCGCTCGGCGGCGAGGTGGTGAGACTTCGCGTGTCGGGGCCTTATTTTGAGCCCGTCGACAGCTTTTACGGCATCGTGACCGACGCCGCAGGGCGGCGCACGGCGATAGTCGAGATGGCTGCGGCGGCGGGACTCCCCATGGCGGAGGCATCCGGCGGAAGCGACCCCTGCCGGACGACCACATACGGTGTCGGCGAGCTGATACTTGACGCCGTGCGGCGGGACTGCCGCCGCGTGATAGTCGGGCTCGGCGGCAGCTGCACGACGGACGGCGGCTGCGGCATGGCCGCATCTCTCGGCGTTGTGTTCAGAGATGGGGATGGGCGCGAATTCATCCCGGTCGGCGGCAGCATCGGGCGCGTGGCCGACATCGACATGTCGGGACGGGCGCGCGAGCTTGACGGCGTCGAGCTCGTCGCCATGTGCGATGTGGACAACCCCATGTACGGCCCGGAGGGCGCGGCGTATGTGTTCGCGCCGCAGAAGGGAGCGAACGCCGCCGCGGTCGGGCTTCTCGACGCGGGACTGCGGTCGCTCTGCGCTGTCATGGAGCGCACGACGAGCCGCGGGCTGTCGACGCTCGCCGGAGGCGGTGCGGCTGGCGGACTCGGCGCGGGCATGGTCGCCTTTCTCGGAGCCGAGCTGAGGCGCGGCATCGACGCGGTGCTCGACACCGTCGGCTTTGACGAGGCGCTGCGGCAGGCCGATTTTGTCTTTACGGGCGAGGGAAGAATGGACGCGCAGAGCGTGCGCGGCAAGGTCATCTCGGGAGTTGCGGCGCGCGCTGCGGCGGCTGGCGTGCCGGTGATAGCCGTCGTCGGGGACGCCGCGCCGGGGGCCGAGCTGTTGCTCGACGCAAGACTTTGCTCGGTGTTCTCAATCAACCGCCG
>CAVIBA010000066.1:7551-10367 GCA_963640785.1 Bulleidia sp. | reverse complement strand
TAACTTAACAATTATTTTTTTAACTTTTTGGTCTCACATCATTGACAAATGTACATTTTTGAAAAAAAGTCTGAAAAAATTGCGAAAATTCTGCCACCGTCCCGCGCGTCGGGGCGGGATGGTGGCGGTGGGACAAAATTAATGCGCAGAACGGCCGGACATTGGCTTGCAGCACGTCAGACGTCGGCTCTCCGAACGTAAAACATTGGCTCGTATGATATCAGACATCGGCGTCCTTGCGGTATTTGCCGCCGAATTCGGTGATGTACTGCTTGCGCGCAGGCAGATTATCGCCGAGCAGTATGTCGAACATTTCGAAGGTTTTCTCTTCGTTGTCGGGCAGGACGGAAATCAGCCGCCTTGTATCGGGGCGCATGGTCGTCAGCGACATCATTTCGGGCTCGTTCTCGCCGAGACCCTTGGAGCGCTGAATGGTGTACTTCTGCTTGCCCAGTTTTTTGAGTATTTCCGCCTTCTCGAACTCGTCGTAGGCGAAAAGCGTCTCGTCCTTGGTCGTGATTTCGAACAGTGGCGTTTCGGCGATAAAGACGCGCTCCTCGCGGATGAGCGTCGGCAGCAGGCGGTAGAACAGCGTCAGCAGCAGCGTGCGGATGTGGAAGCCGTCCTCGTCGGCATCGGTACAGATTATGATTTTTGACCAGCGCAGCGAGTCGAGGTCGAAGGGAACGATGTCGCCCTTGATCTTGCCGCTGATCTCGACGCCGCACCCGATGACCTTGAGCAGGTCGGTTATGACCTCGCTCTTGAACAGCTTGTCATATGAGCCTTTGAGGCAGTTGAACGTCTTGCCGCGGACGGGGATTATCGCCTGAAATTCGGCGTTGCGCGCCAGCTTGCAGGAGGTCAGCGCCGAGTCGCCCTCCACGATATACAGCTCGCGCAGGTTGGGATCCTTCGAGCGACAGGAGACGAACTTCTCGACGCGGTTGGCGATGTCCATGGTTCCGGCCAGCTTCTTTTTGTAGTTGACCTTGGCCGACTCGGCCGACTCGCGGCTGCGCTTGTTGATGAGCACCTGGTTGGCGAAAATTTCGGCCTCTGTCGGGTGCTCGGTGAAGTATATATCGAGGTTGCGGCGGAGGTACTCGTTCATGGCCTCGTATATGAAGGTGTTGGTGATGGCCTTTTTGGTCTGGTTTTCGTAGGAGGCCATGGTCGAGACGCTGTTTATTATCAGGACGAGGCAGTCGGCGATGTCGGCGAAGGTGATTTTGTTTTCGGTTTTGTTGTACTTACCTTTGGCCTTGAGGTACTTGTCGAGCGCGTAGGTGAAGGCGCTCTTGACGGCGCGCTCGGGCGATCCGCCATGCTCAAGAAAGCTCGAGTTGTGGTAGTATTCGATGCGCTCGACCTTGTTCGAGACGCAGAAGGCGAAGTCGGCCTTGAGCTTGTACTCGGGCTTGTCCGGGCGGTCGCGTCCGGAGGTTTCGAGGTGCCAGCTGACGGGCTCCGTCATCGACGTGTCGCCGACGATTTCATTGATGTAGTCGACGATGCCGTTTGAGTAGACGAACTTTTTCTCGTCGAAGCTGCCGTCCTCGTTCTGATAGCGCAGCGTGAAGCAGACGCCGCTCAGCACCACCGCCTGGCGGTGCAGCACGTCCTCGAAAAAGTCGCGCGGTATGTTTATGTCGGTGAACACCTCGAGGTCAGGCTTCCAGTGCACGACCGTGCCTGTGCGCTTCTCGTTGTTGCCGAGCTCGCGGACGGTCAGCTTGGAGGCGGGGCGTCCTTTTTTGAATTTTATGCTGCTCTCGCTCGTGCCGTTGAACGACTGCACCGTCATGTACTCCGAGCTGTACTGCGTGGAGCAGGCGCCGAGTCCGTTGGTGCCGAGCGAGAATTCGTAGCTGCCGCTGTCGTTATTGTCGTACTTGCCGCCGGCGTACAGCTCGTTGTAGATAAGATCCCAGTTCCAGCGTTTTTCGCGCTCGTTGTAGCCGAGCGGGACGCCGCGCCCGTGGTCGTCGACCATGAGCGAGCGGTCGTTGAAGACGGTGATGATTATCTCGTCGCCGTACCCCTCGCGCGCCTCGTCGACGGCGTTTGACAGTATCTCGAAAAATGCGTGCTCGCAGCCCTCGAGCCCGTCCGAGCCGAATATGACCGCCGGGCGGAGTCTGACGCGATCCTCGCCTTTGAGCGCTTTTATATTCTGATCGTTGTATTGCTTTTCGTTGACTTCTGCTTTGTTTGTCGGCATTTTGACCTCTGCTTTTCACAAAAATATCGTTTATCTTATATTATATAACATTTCCGACCGCACTACAAGGGGCAAAATATAAAGTTTTCAATTTCTTCACAATCGGCGGCACAAAATATTGTGTCGAATTGGCACGACGCTATTGCAAAGCGGGCAGATATGGTATATAATAGAGTGTAAACTGCTTTCGGGAGGGCCGCAATGAGAACCGGTAGTCAGGCTGACAGAATACTTACCCGCGCGCGGGCTGACGGCGCGACGGTGTGCGGAGTTGGCGTGTCCAACCTTCCGCTGATAGATTTTCTTGTGGGGCGGGGCATAAGCGTCACCGCGCGCGATCGCAAGAGCCGCGAGGACATCGGCGAGGAGCTGGCCGCGGGACTTGAGAAGCGCGGCGTCCGTCTCATATTCGGGGAGGGGTACCTCTCGGGCATCTGCGAGGGTGTGATTTTCCGCACTCCGGGGCTCAGACCCGACGTGCCGGAGCTCGTCGGGGCGCAGCGCCGCGGCGCGATACTGACGTCCGAGATGGAGCTGTTTTTTGAGCTCACCCCGGCGACCGTCATCGGTATCACGGGCTCGGACGGCAAAA
>CAVIBA010000066.1:0-7389 GCA_963640785.1 Bulleidia sp. | reverse complement strand
TGCGCCGGAACGGTTGCGGTCGTGCCTACGTAGGCGGCAACATCGGCGAGCCGCTGCTGCCGCGAGCCGATGAGATGACGGACGACGACTTTGCCGTCGTCGAGCTGTCGAGCTTTCAGCTCATGACCATGAAACGCTCGCCCAACCGCGCCGCCATCACAAACATCACGCCGAACCATCTTGACTGGCACCGCGGCATGGACGAGTACGCCGCCGCCAAGACCAACATATTCACCCACGGTGCGGCGCGCCTCACAGTCAACGCCGACAACAGCGCGACGCGCGCGATAGGCCGCGATGCCGGGCAGGTCGAGGTGACGTTTTTCTCGTCGAGAGGACACCGCTATGAGGACGTTGTGCCCGAGGTGCGGGGAGGCAGCCCGGCCATATTTGAGAGGGACGGCGTCATTGTACGAAGCCTCGGCGGCGAGTGCGAGGAGCTGCTGGCAGTCAGCGACATACTGCTTCCTGGGCGTCACAATATTGAAAATTACATGACCGCGATAGCCAACACCTATGGTATTGTGAGCAAGGATATATACAGAGACATCGCCCGCACCTTCCGCGGAGTCGAGCACCGGCTGGAGCTCGTCCGCGAGGTGGAAGGTGTGAAATACTACAACAGCTCGATTGACTCGAGCCCCACGCGGACGGCGGCGGCGCTGTCGGCACTGCCGGTGAAGCCTGTCGTCATATGCGGCGGCTACGACAAACATATTCCGTTTGCGCCGCTTGCCGAGGCGCTGTGCGAGCGCGCGGCCGGCGTCGTGCTGACGGGGGCGACGGCGGATAAAATCGCCGAGGCGCTTGACGCCTGCCCGGCCTACTCACCCGAGCGGCTGCCCGTCGAGCGCGTCGGGGACTTCCGCGAGGCTGTGCTCGCGGCGCGCCGCATGGCGGAGCCTGGTGGCATAGTGCTGCTCTCGCCTGCCTGCGCCAGCTTCGACCGCTTCCGCAACTTCGCCGAGCGCGGCCGGGTGTTCAAGGAGATAGTGAACGGGCTTTGAAAAAATGAAGTAAACAGCCTCCGCCGCGCGCCCGCCGGGCGCGCAGCGGAGCAAACATAGAGAAAGGAAACAACATGGAGCTTGAAAATTTGATAATTGACATGTGCTCGCTCATGTCGGTGTCGGGCTACGAGACCTACGACCGGGCGGCACTGCTTGACCTCATCGGCGACAGCTTTGACGAGTGCCTCGAGGACGGAGTCGGCAACCAGGTGTTCGTGCGTCGCTGCGGACGCCCCGGCGCGCCCCGCATAATGCTCGACGCTCACATGGACGAGATCGGCATGATAGTCAGCGAAATACTCGACGGCGGGTTCGTCCGCGTCGTCAACGTCGGCGGGCTGGATACGAGAATATTGCAGGCCGCCGAGGTGGTGATCTACGGCACGCGGCCGATACACGCCGTTGTCGCCTCGACGCCGCCCCACCTGCAAAAGCCGGGCGACAACAAAAAGCTGCCCGAGATAGGCGATCTGCTCATCGACACGGGATTTCCGCGCGAGGAGCTTGAGGAGATCATCCGCATAGGCTCGCCGGTCGGATTTCTGCCGAAATACAGCCGTCTGCTCGGCGGCAACCTCACCGGCAAAGGGCTTGACGACAAGTCCTGCGCCGCCTGCGCCGCGTTTGCGATCATGAATACGCCGTCGGACAAGCTGGCAGGCGACGTTTATCTCGTCCTCTCGGTGCGCGAGGAGACGGGGCGCTTTGGCGGCGTCGCCGCGGCGGCCTACTCGATAGACCCCGATTACGCCATGGTCATTGACGTCAACCTCGGCCGCACGCCCGACACGCAGAAGCGCGAGACCGTCGCAATGGGCGGCGGCGCGTCGCTGACGCTGTCGCCGATTACGCACAAGCAGTTGACCCGCATGACGGGCGAGCTCGCCGCCGATCAGGGAATAAAGGTGCAATACAGCGTCTGCCCCGGCCACACGGGAACCAACACGCCCGAGGTCGCGCTGACACGCGGCGGTATCCCTGTCGTCGACGCGGGACTGCCGCTCGCAAGCATGCACACCTGCTGCGAGGCCGTCCGGATAGACGACTGCCGCGCGCTGTGCGACCTTGTGACGCTGTTTGTCACGTCGGAGAAAATTGCGGAGGTATTCGGAAATGCAAAGGCTTGAAGGAATTGACCTGCTCCGGGCGCTGTGCCTTGTACCGGGGCCTACCGGGGCGGAGGAGAGAGTCGCGGAGCTCATCCGCGAGCAGCTGAGCGACCTCGACGGCGTCGAGGTGAACTGCGACCGCGTCGGAAACCTCATGGCGCTCTATCCCGCGCATACGGCGGGCGGCGAGCGCGCGCCACGCGTCATGGTTTCGGCGCACATGGACGAGGTCGGCATGATAATAAATGATATTACTGACGAGGGATATCTCAAGTTTTCAAATCTAGGCGGCATCGACCCGCGCGTGCTGTGCGGGCGGCATGTCACCGTCATGGGCAAGAACGGAGACCTGCCCGGCGTCATCGCCTCAAAGGCGATACACCACCAGTCTGCCGAGGAGCGCCGCCAGGTGACGACGGTGGACAAGATGTACATCAGCATCGGCGCCGCCTCGCGCGAGGACGCCGAGAAATACGTCAGCCTCGGGGACAGCGCCACATTTGACTCGGACTTCATCCGCTTCGGCAAGGGCAAGATAAAGAGCAAGGCCATCGACGACCGCCTCGGCTGCGCCGTCATGATAGAGCTTGCGCGCGAGCTGGCAGACAGCGGCGCGCAGCTGCCCTACGACGTCTATTTCTGCTTCACCACGCGTGAGGAGATAGGACTCTCCGGCGCGCAGACGACGGCGCAGCGGCTGTGCCCCGACGTCGCCATCGTGCTTGAGTCGACAGCCGTCGCCGATATTGCGGGCGTGGCTCCCAACTCCCGCGTCGCAACGCAGGGAGAGGGCGGCGCTATCTCGCTCGCCGACCGCTCGACGCTGTACGACCGCGCGCTTGTAAATTACGCGCTGAAGTGCGCGCGCGACAACGGAATTCCCGCACAGATAAAGCGGCTGGTCTCCGGCGGCAACGACGCCGGACACATACACAAGAGCGGCAAGGGCGTCCGCTCGCTGGCAATATCCTGCCCGACACGCTATATTCACAGCGCCTCCTGCGTCGCCGACGAGGCGGACTGCGAGGCAATAAGAAAACTGGTCAGCGTCCTTCTTCGCGAGGGCAAGCTGACAGATACACAGGAGGATGCTTGAAATGAAAACCGAACTGTTAAATAAGCTGGTCGCGCCGCTCGGCGTTTCCGGCTGTGAAAAACGTATATCCGACACCATCCGCGCCATCATGGAGCCGCTCTGCGACGAGTGCTACAACGACGCTATGGGAAACCTCATCGCCGTAAAACACGGCAAGGGCGGCGCGACGGCACATCACAAAAAGACAATGCTGTGCGCTCATATGGACGAGATTGGTTTCCTTGTGACGTTCATTGAGGAGAACGGCCTCGTTCGCTTTGCGACTGTCGGCGGGATAAACTTCACCGCCTTCAGCTATGCTCAAGTCATCTCCGACAAGGGCGTCAAGGGCGTTATGGTGCCCGACAGCGACGCCAAGGCGGGCGAGCTGACGTTCGACAAATGCTCGATTGACATCGGTGCGTCAAGCCGCCGCGAGGCGGAGCGCCGCGTATCAATCGGCGACGTTTTCGGTGTGCTTTCCGGCGTGACGCGCCTCGGCGGTCACCGCGTCGTCGGCCATCCGCTCGACGACAGAGCAGGCTGCGCCGTGCTCGTCATGGTCGCAGAGCAGCTCGGCGAGTGCGAGGATGACGTTTATTTCGTGTTCTCCGTGCAGGAGGAGGTCGGCTGCCGCGGGGCGAGACCGGCGGCCTTTGCCATAGCTCCCGACCGCGCGCTGGTCTACGACGTCACGAGAACGGGTGACACGCCCGGCTCAAAGCCCATGGCCGTCAAGCTGGGCGGCGGCGCGGCCATCAAGATAAAGGATTCCTCCGTCATCTGCCACGCCGGTATGGTGGACGAGCTGATCGGGGTCGCCAAGGCAAACAAGATCAAATATCAGTGTGAGGTGCTCGTCAGCGGCGGCACGGACACAAGCTCGATTCAGATGTCGGGCGCGGGCTGCCCCGCCGCGGCAATATCGCTGCCGTCGCGCTACATCCACAGCGGAGTTGAGATGATAGACCTCGACGACGTCGAGGCGACCGTCGCGCTGACGCTGGCGTATTTGAGGAGATAAAGGCATGTCAGGTTACGATTTTCCGCCGGAGCTCGAAGCGCTGGCGGACAGCGCGGATAAGGATCTGCGATCACAATTCGAAAAAATAGAGAAAATATCACGCAAGAATACCGCGCGCGTGATGGCTGCGTTCCGAGACAACCGCGTCTCCGACGCGCTGTTCGCGCCCACCAACGGATACGGCTACGATGACCACGGACGCGACACGCTCGAGAAAATCTGGGCGCAGGTGTTCGGCACCGAGGCCGCGCTTGTGCGGCACAACATCGTCAACGGGACGCACGCAATAAGCACCGGACTCTTCGGGCTTTTGCGTCCGGGCGACGTTATGCTGTCCGTGACCGGCCGGCCGTACGACACGCTCGAGCAGGTTATCGGCATGAACGGCAAAACGGGCGACGGCTCGCTCTCCGACTTCGGCGTTGAGTATCGCGAGATCGAGATGACCGGGGAGGGAAGCGTCGACTATCCCGCCGTCGAGGCGGCGGTGCGTGCGGACGCTGAGCACCGCATCAAGGTGGTGTTCATACAGCGCTCCAAGGGTTACCTCAACCGCCGCACGCTGACCGCGGACGAGATAAGCCGCGTGCACGGGCTTGTGCACGCGCTGAGGGCCGACATTTTCGTCGTCACCGACAACTGCTACGGCGAGTTCACCGAGGATCACGAGCCGCGCGCCGATCTGCTTATCGGTTCGCTGATAAAGAACCCCGGCGGCGGTATGGCCGAGACGGGTGGCTACCTCGCGGGCAGCGCGCGCGCTGTCGAGCTTGCGGCCTACCGTCTGACAACGGTCGGCACGGGCGCTGAGGTCGGAGCTTCGATTGGGCAGACGCGCAACATGTACAAGGGGCTGTTCTACGCGCCGCACACCGTCGCGCAGGCTATAAAGACCGCGCATTTTGCCGCGTATATCTTCAGCAAGCTCGGCTATCGTGTCGAGCCGTCGTGGGACACGCCGCGCTCCGACATCATTCAGACCGTCATCACCGGAAGCCCCGAGGGGCTTTGCAGCTTCTGCCGCGGAATTCAGGCAGGTTCGCCCGTCGACGCCTTTGTCACCCCCGAGCCGTGGGACATGCCGGGCTATTCCGACAAGGTCATAATGGCGGCGGGCACGTTTGTGCAGGGCGCGTCCATCGAGCTGTCGGCCGACGGCCCGCTGCGCCCGCCCTACACAGCCTATTTCCAGGGCGGTCTGACCTACGAGAGCGGCCGCATCGGAATTATGAGCGCCGCAGCGGCAATGATGGCGTCGCGCTCTTGACATCTGAAAAAAATCTGCTATAATATAATAAATACACATTGAAAGGTGCCAACCAAAATATGAAAAAACTGATTTGCGTGCTGCTGGCGGTCGTCTGCTGCCTCGGCTTTGCATCATGCGCAAAGGATAACGGAGTTCCCGACGGCTATCAGCTGATTTCCGACGATGAGGTCGCCTATTGCTTCTACGCGCCCACGCAGTGGACCAAGAACAACGTCGGCGGCGCTTACAGCGTCTACTACTCCACGGCGGATCCCTCCGTTGTTATGGTGACATTCTACACCCCGGACAGCAGTGAGGCCACGCTCGATGCCTTCTGGGCGACTGTCGAGGCACAGTACAAGCGTCAGTACACCAATTACGAGTTGGTTTCCGATGAGATGACAATGCTCGGCGACCGCAACGCCCGCGCCTTCACCTTCACGGCAGGCATCAGCGGCAGCGATTACAAGGTGCTCCAGATAGTCACCGGCTACGGCGACTACTACTACACCATGACCTACATGTCCACTCCCGAGAAGTTTGACTCGCACCTCGAGGCCGTCAAGGGAATGGCAAGCGTTTTCAAATTCAAATGATATATCTTGATAACAGCGCCACCACCGCACTGTGCGAGGGCGCGCGTTCAAGAATGAGTGAGGCGATGGATTGTTTCGGCAATCCGTCGTCGCTTCATTCTGTGGGGTATGAGGCCTCGGTTATGCTCGGCGAGGCGCGTCATACGGTGCTCTCGTCGCTCGGCGTGCGCAAAAACGGCGACTACGAGCTGTTTTTCACCGGCTCGGGCACCGAGGCGAACAACATGGCGCTCTGCGGCGTCGCCACGGCCAAAGCGCGGCAGCCCTCGCGGCGCATAATTATTTCGGACTCGGAGCATCCGTCGGTAGAGCAGCCCGCGCAGTGGCTTGCGGGGCAGGGCTTTGAGGTTGTTCGCATGCCCACGAGCGGCGGCGTGCTCGACATGGACGCGCTGCACGCGGCGCTCTCGGGCGGAGTCGCGCTCATAAGCCTGATGCTCGTCAACAACGAAACCGGCGCGCTTTACGACGTTGCGTCGGCCTTCGCGGCGGCGCGGCGGGCGAGCCCTGACGTCGTAACGCACTGCGACGCTACGCAGGGTTACCTCAAGGTTGTCGGACTGACGCCCGCGCGGCTTGGCGCAGACCTCATGACGGTTAGTGCGCACAAGATTCACGGCCCGAAGGGTGTCGGGGCGCTTTGCGTTTCGAAGAACATTCTGAAGACCAGGCGGCTCGCCCCGGTAATACGCGGCGGCGGTCAGGAGAGCGGCCTGCGTTCGGGAACGGAGAACATGATCGGCATTTGCGGCTTCATGGGGGCGGTCGAGACCTACCGCCCGCGCCTCGAGACCGACGTTTCGCACATGACGGATGTTCGCGACTACGCCGTCGCGGCGCTTTCGGGCATTCCGGGCGTGCATATGAACATACCGTCCGGCACGCGCGCGCCGCACATCGTCAATCTGACGCTGCCGGACATCAAAAGCGAGACGATGGTGCATTTTCTGTCGTCGGCGGGGATTGCCGTCTCGGGCGGCTCTGCCTGCTCGTCGCACAGCCAGCACGTGTCCCCCTCGCTGCTCGGCTTCGGACTGACACAAAAGCAAGCCATGTGCTCGCTTCGGATAAGCCTTTGCCCTGAGAACACCGCGGCGGATATTGACGCGCTCGTCAGCGCGCTGCGCGGCGGGGTAGAGCGGCTTGTGCGGGTGAGGTAGACGTATTGCATATGTCTGTGTGCGGTTAAATTGAATTGAATTTTGCGGTTCTCGCAGGGAAGCCTGCGGGAGCCGCTTTTCTTATAAATAGTTCTTTGCCCCCGAGGGGTACACGCCGTGGCGAATTCCGACGTGTTCGAAGTGTACTTTTCTGTTATGCAACAGA
>CAVIBA010000065.1:8214-10486 GCA_963640785.1 Bulleidia sp. | reverse complement strand
GCGGTGTGGCTGATAGTGCGTGCGGTGCTTGCGAAAAAGAAATAATGGCTATACTTTTCAGAACGCCGAGGCTTGACCTCATCCCGCTGACGGCAGGGGAGCTTGACTTACTGGTCTACGGCCTGCCCGCGCTTGAGCGTAAGCTCGGTATAAAGTACCGCGGCGAGCCGATAGAGGGATATTTCAAAAAGATTCTGACGTGCCAGTACGCGCACGTTGCGGCTGATCCGGAGAATTTCATCTGGCGTACGTTCTGGCTGATTGTCCGCCGGGAGGACGGTGTGGTGGTCGGTTCCTCTGATTTCAAATCGCCGCCGGACAGCGCCGGGACAGTCGAGATAGGCTACGGACTCGGCGAGGGCTTCTGCCACAACGGCTACATGACCGAGACAGTCCGCGCAATGTGCCGCTACGCGTTCTCAAACAACAAGGTCACGCGCGTCATCGCCGCGACCGAGATCGGCAATCTGCCGTCAATGCGTGTGCTGACCAGATGCGGCTTTCTGGCTTACCGTCAGGATGAGTATATGTGGTGGTATATTGATAGAACGATGTTTGAAAATACTATCACAAGTCAATAAAACGCAGGCGAGATAGCACGGATATTCTCGAATTGAGGCTGCATATCTCGACGCTTGGAGGATAAAAAACAGCTTTCATATTATGTGAAAGCTGTTTTTTTATCCTCTTGAGTGCCATAAAGTATATAGCTTTATGGCACTCAAGTGTGTAAATTGCAGACAAAAGGAGAACAAAGAATGGAAGAAGACAAGACGCGCGACAGGTATGAAAGGTCGTGCGTGAAGGTTGGTGTGATCGCGACGGGTGACGTGATAAGCACGTCCGGTGACTCAACTGAAAACAGATTACCCAAGGATTATTTCGGCTTTTGAGAAAGGAAAATGAGATGAAAAAAGTAGTAACTTCATTGTTAATCACGTTGATTCTGGCGGGCAAGCGGTTTTGTCAAGCGCTACAAGGGTGGGTATAGCTTTGCGGCACTCCTGCCGAATCCTGCCGAAAGCCTCGCCGACTGCGTCGCGTCAATGACGGGCGAGAGCCTCCTTACCACGCTGAAAAACGCCAATAGCGACGGGCGTCGTGTATGCGAGCCTGCCGAAGTTCAGCTGCGAATGCAGCCTGACGCTGAATGATACGCTGAAATTCCTTGGTGCCACGACGGCCTTTGATCCCATTGACGCCGACTTCTCCCGTCTCGGTCACGTGGCCGGGGGGAACGTCTGGATAGACAATGTACTTCACAAAACAAAAATTACGGTAGGTGAAAAGGGCACAAAAGCTGGCGCTGTGACATCAATTGAGATGGCAGGCAAGAGCGCCATGCAGCCAATGCTCTACAAAGTTACGCTTGACCGCCCGTTTGTCTGCGCCATCATCGACGGCACCACGAACCTTCCCCTGCTCATCGGAACTGTGACGGATGTGAGGAAGTGACGGTTCATTTTAGGACGGATTGTCTGTCCTTATCACGCCAAGGTAATTGACGATTTTTTCTTAACCCTCACCGAGGGCTGATTTTTTGAGAATTCAGTGTTGAAAAGTGTTGAATCAGTTGCTAAAATGCGATTAATATCGTTCTAATTTTGAACAGGAATTAGAAGTTGAAAAAGTATTGTGCCGTAAGGGATTTTGCAAAATTCCTTATGGCGCAATGCTTTTTAGCTCTGACCAGTCAGGGGTTTGAATCTCCTGCACCTGTTTTTATTCGTGGTGCAAAGTTCGCTTCTCCCCGCGGGGACTCTGAACCACGCTTCGGCTTTCGGACGGTGTAAAGCGATTGTGCGGCGGGGATTTTCGCCGAAGCAGGCGTTTTGCGGAGGCAAAACGCCGGGGGATCGAATAACCAACATCTCAATCAAAACGAAAAAGGAGTCGAAACGACTCCTTTTTCGTTTTGGTGGAGGCGAGGGGAGTCGAACCCCTGTCCGAAAATCCTTCAATACAGCTTTCTCCGGATGCATTGTGTCGTTTTGCATTCCACGCAGTCAGCGCCGACACACAGGCTCTGACTTTGAGTAGCCATTTTATGCGTGATCCGTTCAATGGCGAAAGACGGATGCACGTTCACCGCTAAATGACGCTCAGTCCGGAGTCGCGATACTCTCCGGAGGAACGGGCAGCCATATAGGCTGCGGCACCGCTTACGCGGCCAGTGCTACTTTTTCGTTAGCGTTTAATTTTAAGTTGGGCCGTTTAAGAGATTGCCCGGCTCTACCCGCTTACTGTATATCAAAATCCCCGTCGAAACCTT
>CAVIBA010000065.1:0-8204 GCA_963640785.1 Bulleidia sp. | reverse complement strand
CATATGTCGCCTACGCGGTCACGTAGACGAATAATCAGCGATTATTATCGCGGATTTTTTTGAATTGTGAACAAGTGACGTGACGGATTCAATAGTCGTGACTGCGGTCGCGCATGCGTCTGTCAATCTCGCGCGCACTTTCACGCGCCGCTTCGGCGTCGCGCTTATCGTACAGCTTTTTACCGCGGCACAGACCGATCGCCATCTTGACATTGGAGCCCGAGAAGTACAGCGAAAGGGGAACAAGCGTGTAGCCTTTCTGATCGACAAGACCGCTTAGCTTGAGAATTTCCTTTTTGTGCATCAGCAGCTTTCGCTCACGTCGGGGCTCACGATTGAAAATGTTGCCTTTCTCGTAAGGGCTGATGTGAACGCCGATAGCCCAAAGTTCGCCGTTTTTGATCGAGCAGTAAGAATCCTTCAGATTGACCCCGCCCGCGCGTATGCTTTTTACCTCGGTGCCGAAGAGCGCGATCCCAGCTTCATATTTCTCGTCGACAAAATAGTCGTGCCAGGCTTTTTTATTCTGGGCAATGATTTTGCCGCTACTTTTTTTCTTTTCTGTCATGCCGGAACCTCCTCTCTTGCGGACACTTTATTATACACCATTTCAGGCGGAAAATCAATAGTTTTTATGGCCATCAACCAATAGTTCATGAAAAAAAACTACTCGCGCGGTGCGGTATCGTGGACGAGCAGCCTTGCAATCGCCGTTCTATGTACCTTCATCGCACCCTTCGGACAAAATTCCTGGCAACAAAAGCAACGTATGCACGCCTTTCGGTCTATCGAGGCGTAGCCGTCGCGGATTTCAATGGCACGCGCAGGGCAGATGTTCGCGCAGACGCCGCAGCCGACGCATTCGCGCCTGACGGCGCGCGGGCGAGCACGTAGAAGTCCTCCGATCGCATTTCCAAGCGCCTCGCCCGCCTTACCGCCGAGGAAGTTTTTGAACTCAAGACTGGAATGCGACAGCACCTTTTTGTAATCAGGAACTCTGAGCGCGTCCATGTCGCCGACGATCTCAAGCTCCGATATGTCAGAGGGCGCAAGTCCGCGCGATACGGCCGCCGCAAGTGTCGGGACGTTCTGACGCGTGAGCCCTATCAGGTCAGCCGCGACAACGTCGAGGCAATACGGCGACTTTGAGGCAATCAGCGCGCCGATCCGGCGCGGCTCGCCCGCGGTTGGGCCGTTGCCCTCCATGCCGACGACGGCGTCGCAAATGCAGAGTACGGTTTTAGGTCGGAAGTACTCGTTCAAGTCGACTATCATGTCGGCAAAGACGGCATGGTCGGGAAAGCGGTAATGATATTCCGGCTTCATGGTGCCCGGCACTGCGCCGAACATGTTCTTAACGGCGCATGAAAGCCCCATCATGCCGTGGGATTTGAGCTTTGAAAAGTTGATTATTACGTCCGCGTCGTCGAGGTATGCGGTGTAGGTAAAGCTGTGGGCCGCGCGCGCGTTCTTGAAAACCACATCACGCTGAGCGAAATTTGTATTGAGTCTGCCGCCGAATTTCTCGATTTCGTGCATGCCCGTCGCGTTATATACACGTCCGACGAACGCAGTGTTGTAAAGCCCTCCGGGGCTGTCGCCTACGGTGACTTCAGCGCCGCACTCTGTCAGCCGACGTGTCAACTCGCAGAGCAGGGCAGGGTGCGTGGTCGCGGCCTTGTCGGGACGCATGAATGTGACGAGGTTGGCCTTTATTGCAATTTTCATTTCGGGAGTGACAAATCCGAAGCCGCCGAGCGGCGAGAGCAGTTCCTCCAGCGCGCGCCCGACCTCCGCAGGACTGTAATCCCGGCAGGGGGTGATTGATACCTTTTCCATGTTGCCCATCCGAAAAATTTATGGCTCCATCGTGCAGTTCCGATGTGCCTGTTATCGGCACCTATTATAACATATATTCGCGACATTTGCACGGGTCTGACGAGATTTTTACGAGCAAACGCACCCGTCGGGTGCGTTTTTTGCTCAGTACAGCTTGTATTTCAGACGCAGATTGTCGGCAATCATGGCGATGAATTCGCTGTTGGTCGGCTTGCCGCGGCTGTTCTGAATGGTGTAGCCGAAATAAGAGTCGAGCGTGTCGACGTCGCCGCGATCCCACGCGACCTCTATTGCGTGCCGTATCGCACGCTCGACGCGGGAGGTTGTGGTGGAATACTTTTTAGCGACTGACGGGTAGAGCACCTTGGTCACAGAGTTGATAATATCGCTGTCCTTTATGGTGAGCAATATGGCAGTGCGGAGGTACTGATAGCCCTTGATGTGCGCCGGAACGCCGATCTGGTGTATGATTTTTGTTACCTGCGCCTCAATATCGACTGAACCGCTCTCACACGCACGCACCGGAAGCTGGCTCTGACCGCGCTCCTCGCATATGTTGCGTATGTGGTCGCAGAGGTTTCCTATGTCGTAGGGCTTGAGCAGGCAGCGTTGCGCACCGGCGTTGGTTGCTTCTATGAACAGTCCCTGGTTTGACACCATCGAAACCACGATGAATGCGGGCGGCTTGTCCGGAGAGTAGTCAATGTTGTGGCTGTTGCGTATGACGCCGATGCCGTCCATTTTTGAGAGCCAGATGTCGACAAGCGCGATGTCGGGATGGAATCGGGCGAGCTTGTTAAGCGCGTCCTCACCGTTGACGGCTTCTTCGATATATCTGTAACCCGCGTGTATGAGCCCGTCCCGCAGAGCGGTGCGCTGGTTATGATTTTCGTCAGCAATAAGTATTTTTGTGTTGTATTCCATTGAATTTATCCTCCATGTGATTGTTTTTGACAACAATATAATACCACAAAATGGAAAATAAATCAATATATTTCGGAAAGAAATGTTACCAAAAATTCGCCCTTAAATTTGTTAATAATTGACAAAAAGCGTGTGCTTTTTATTCCGGGTGGCGCTGACGCCTCAGTTTTTGTGATGCTGGCAGGGACTTGTGAAGAAATCGGTCAGATCAACGTAGTATCTGCCGTCGTCTTTTTTTTCAAAACCTATGGCTTTGATAAGCGACTCGTCGTCGACTATGCCGTCGTAGTAAGCGCAATGCACGCCGCAGAGGTCGATAAAATTCAGAGCGGCGCGGCCGAGCAAAAACGGCGTCTCAAAGGCGGTATGTCCGGGAAGGACCGCAATATCGCGCAGACTGCCGCCCTCATCGGTTATTGTAAACTGGCATATTCCTACGGATTCGCCGTCGACAGACGCGCCGTATGCCATGAGCTCGGGATCGTATGTTGTGCCGCAGCGGGCGCATAGCGCCTCCTGCTCGGTCTTAGACTGCAGGGGAAGAACCTCAAGCATTTTTAATTTTCCTTTCCGTATAAGTAGTCAATCTGTGATTGTGTCAGCGGACGCCACTGCCCGGCCTTAAGGCTGCCGAGTGTCAGCGAGCCGATGGCCACGCGCCGCAGTCTGACGACTCTGAGGCCGCAGATGCTGCACATCCGGCGTATCTGACGGTTGCGTCCCTCGTGTAGCGTGAACTCGACGACCGTTCCCTCGCGCCTGTGTCCCGCGATACGGACGCCGACGGGGGCGAGCGTGTAGCCGTCGAGTTTGCGGACGGAGCGGAGCGCGTCCAGCTTATCTTCTGATACCTCGCCCGCGAGCGTGACAAGATAAATTTTGGGTATTTCGTGCCTCGGGTGGGTGAGGCGGAGCGTGAGGTCGCCGTCGTTTGTCATAATGAGCAACCCCTCGGAGTCCATGTCAAGCCGACCGACGGGGTAGACGCGCGTGCCGCAGTCGGCAACGAGCTCGGCGACGGTGCGCCTGCCGCGCTCGTCCGACAGCGTTGTCACGTAACCGCGCGGCTTGTTGAGCATTATGTAGGTTTTCTGCGGCGGGGCTGCGGCGATGGGTTTGCCGTCAAGCATAACGACGTCATGCTCGGGGTCGACTGACTGCCCGATTTCGGCGCGGACGCCGTTGACAGTGACCCTACCGGCCGCCACGGCAGCCTCGGCCGCCCGGCGCGACATTATTGCGTTGTCTGAAAAAAATTTCTGAATTCTGACCATTTCAACGTGTCTTTCATTGATACTCACGGCCGAACAGCGCCATGAGCCAGCGAATAAAAAAGTAGGGCTTTTTGTAGACCGATGCGCCGGACTCGGCGCAAAGCGGGGAGGTAGCGATGACCTCGCCGTCGCAGCGATATATCAGCCGTCCAACCTGCGCCCCGGCCTCGACCGGTGCGATGAGAAATCTCGGCGCTTCGACCGTGCAGCTGATGTCACCGTGCCCTGTGGGCAGCGTTACCGCAAGCGGCAGGGAATTTGAGCAGGTCAGGCTGTCCTGACTGCCGCCGCAGACCGGGAGGCTTACCTTGAAGGTACCTTTACCCGCAAGGTCGAGCCGGACGTAGGACTTAAATCCCCAGTCGAGCATGGCGGTGTGATCGCGCCAGTCGTCAGAGGCGTTTAGCGTCACGGCGACAAGGCGCATGCCGTCGCGCTCGGCCGCCGAGACAAGACAGCGGCCGCATTTTTTTGTGTACCCGGTCTTGACTCCTATCGAGCCGTCGTAGCTGCGAAGCATGCGGTTGTGGTTGACAAGCAGGCGGATGCCCTCGCCATTCTTGAAGCTGATGTTGCGCTTGCGTGTCGACACCACGGTGCGGAAATCCTCGTTTTTCAGCGCGAAACAGGCGAGCTTGGCCAGGTCGCGGGCGGTGGTGTAGTGCTCCGGATTGTCGAGACCGTGCGGATTTGTGAAGTGAGTTGAATCAAGGCCGAGCTCTTCGGCGCGGCGGTTCATGCGGTCGGCAAAGGCCGGAACGCTGCCGGCGATGATGATTGCAATTGCAGTCGCCGCGTCGTTCGCTGACTCGAGCATGAGCGCGTAGACCAGTTCCTTCATTGTCAGCCGCTCACCCTCGACGAGATAGACAGACGAGCCCTCGACTCCGACCGCCTCGGTGGGAATTGCAAACTCCTCGTCTATGTTGCCGCGCTCAAGCGCTATTAGCGCGGTCATGATTTTGGTGGTACTGGCCATCGGCAGACGTTTGTCGGCGTTGGTGCTGAGCAGCACCTCGCCGGTGTAGCCGTCCATCAGCACGGATGCCTCCGCGGACAGCGAAAGCGTGCCGCTCTTCACGTCCGACTGCGGCGCGGCCGAGACAGGAAACGCGAACGGAACAAGCAGCACCAGCGCGCAAAGAAACAGCGAAATGTATTTTCTGACAGACATAAGCACCCCCGGACAACATAATATTTCAATTTATTATATTGTTCCGGGGTGTGGTGTATGTCAGTTGTCCATTGCTTTTTCGGCGTCGGATTTCTTTTTGAATATCTGCTTGATACCGTTCAGTATTTCGGGGCTGCGCTCGATGACGCCTGCAATCTGCTCAAGCGGGTCAGAGGGGGAGGGAACTCCCACGTTTATCATCTCAACTCTGCCGTCAGCGCCGACGACGAGAAAGCCCACAGGAGACACGGACAGGCCGGAGCCGCCTCCGCCTCCGAAGTTCTGCGTGTCGGACGGTTTGCTGGGCGCCTGCTTGCCGAAGTAATCGATTCCGCCGGACGCAAAGCCGACAGACACCTTCGACACGGGGATTATTGTCACGCCGCCGGGGGTAACGTAGGGGGTGCCGATAACGGTGTTTGCGTCAACCATTGAACGCATGTTTTCAAGTGAGGTGCGGATAATTTCTTCGATTTTGTTTTCGTTTGCCATTTTGAAAGCCTTTCTCCGAAGTCACCGGCCGTCAGGCCGCACTCTCCGGCTTGTTTTTATTTTTAACTTTTTTAACCTTTACAAATTTACGCAGATCGGCTGGGGAATGAAGCCCTGAACGCCAGATGAGACTCAATATGCGCCGCAGATGAATGTTTACCGTGAGAACGATGCTAAGCTGTGTCTTGTCCGAGCAAAAGTCGGAACGGACGGCAAGCGGCGCGTGCCGCTTTACGTCGAAATCGGTGTTGTTCCGCAGGAATTCCATCAGGTACCCAACGCCCTGCACGACTGCGCCGTACAGCACGGCGGTCGAGGCCGGGTCGCCGGTCGCGACGAAAACCTCAAGACGGTACAGGCGTATCTTGAGCTTTCCTGCAAACTGCGTGCAGAACACCTTTATGAGATTCAGCACGAATTTGATGATGTACATGACATCAGGGACGGTTTTATAGGTCTCTTCCTTCGGTTCAGCGACCTCTTTCAGCTTGCGTGCTGCCCTCTTGCGCAGCTTCTTTTCCTCGCGCCGACGCCTGCGCTCGACTTTCTCGAGCGTGTAGTCGGACACGCGGACGCGTGCAGGCGGCTTTTCGTCGTTCACGCCAAAGCTGAAAACGCGTATGCCGTAAACGTAGAAACGCAGCTTGACTATGTCCTCATTGTTGCCGATTATCTTGATTTTTACGCCTGCTGTGAGGATTATCAGCAAAAGCAGTGCAAGTATTGCCAGCGGTATTATCAGCAGTAACCACAACCACTTTATTGTGACCACCCCCATGTTTTCTTCATTATGTGATTATAGCCCCTGCTCAGCCCTCTGATGCAGTGCCGTTTGATTTTGCGGAGACTTCGGTGCCGGAGCCCTCGGTGTCTGTGATTCCGGCGGTGTCACCGCTGTTTGCGGTGTCGTTGTCGGCATTTTCGGCCGACTTTGAGGGGGCTTGCGTCTCTATCGGCGTCGCGCCTGCCTTGACAGCGGGGTCAGCCTGCGCCTTTTCTGACGGAACGAGCGCCTCCGCAGGTGGCAGCTCCGAGAGCGAGTTTATGCCGAAGACGCGCAGAAACTTGTCCGTCGTGCCGTAGAGCACGGGGCGACCGGGCGCGTCGAGTCTTCCGACGCCCTCGATGAGTCCCTTGTCGAGCAGCGAGCCGACGGCGTACGAGCTGTCAACGCCGCGCACGGCGTCGATAAACGCGCGGGTTGTCGGTTGATTATATGCGACCACGGCCAGCACCTCCATCGACGACGCCGACAGGTTTCCGCCGCGGCGTATGCCGAGCGCCTCGCGAATGTAGGGGGCAAAGCGCTCCTTTGTGCACAGCTGGCAGGAGTCGTCGAAGGTGAGCAGGTTGAGGCCGCGCGGGGAGTCCTCCGCGTTGATCGAGACGGCCATGTTTTCGACTAAAAGTCTTATATCCTTGGGCGGAAGTCCGAGTACCTCGGACAGCTTTTCGTATTTGACCGGGTAGCCAGCTGCGAACAGTATGGCTTCAATCGCGGCCTCGACGTTGGTTATTACGGGCATTGAGTCTTCCATTGTCTATGTCCTTTCACTTCAATAGGAGTCGCCGGTGTGGCCGTCCTCCGTGAGAACGGTTGACTCATCGGTGTTGAGTATAAAGCGGGTGTTGAGACCGTGAAGCGAGTCGGGAATGCATGCGTCGTCGCTCTCGTCTATGAGCAGACGGCGTATTTTGACCAGCTCCAGCACGCCGACGAAGGCGGCGATGAGGTCGGGGAGCGTCTGCTCGTCGCCGATCAGCTCCTCGAGAGAGGCCTGTCCGGTTGCTCTTATTCGGCTGAGCATACCTGCGATCTTCATTTCGACAGACACCACGCGCTTACTTATCATGGGCGTGAAGGCGTGCGCCCTGGCATCCTCCATGGCGTCCATGTAGCTGCGCACGCGGCGCATTGCCAGCCGCAGCGACTCGACGTTCTGGTCGGCGACAAATGTGCGGTCGATGGAAATTTCGTCCGTATCCTTGACCATGCGCCCGCTGTAAATGACATACTGCTCGGCCATGCGCACGGCAGCGGCTTTGGCCTGCTGGTAACGCAGAAGGGCGTCGGTGATGACCTTGCGGGGATCCTCTGTCTCTTCGGTCCGGCGCGGCAGCAGCATGCGGCTTTTTATCAGCATCAGCTCGCTCGCCATGACTATGAACTCGGCGGCAAGCTCCATATCAAGCGACTGCGCCGCTTTGATGTATTCCATATACTGCTCGCATATCAGCGCAATCGGTATATCTTCGATATTGACTTTGTTTTTTGAAATCAGCGCGAGGAGCAGGTCGAGCGGCCCCTCGAAGGTGTCGAGCTTATATTGAATGGCTTCCATTTTACGCTCCGGTTAATTAAATGATACCCGCATTGCCGAGTCCGACAATGTGGAGCATTCCCTTGAAAATGCCGCCGGTTACAAAGCTGATGGCGGGCGACAGAACGCCGGTGACAAGCAAAACCATAACGACGAGGTAGATAATGCGCTCATATCTCA
>CAVIBA010000064.1:0-10557 GCA_963640785.1 Bulleidia sp. | reverse complement strand
TAACTTAACAATTATTTTTTTAACTTTTTGGTCTCACATCATTGACAAATGTACAATAAGCCCATTTTGTGAACATTTTTTCTCCGAACGAATAAAATAATACCGAATCTGTTTTTCCGGAGGTCACATATGAGCGATAAATCAACAGAAAACCACGGCTACCTTGTCGTACGGGTTTCGACGGCGCTCGGCACCGTGCCGGTGTCGGGGGCGGAAGTCACTGTCCGCGGCGGCGAGCAGAACAACTCCGACATAGTCTACTCCACCCTTACCTCAAACGTCGGCCTGACGCCCGTCATCACTCTGCCCTCTCCCTCGCGCGCTACGTCCGAGTCGCCGGGGCAGAGCAAGCCGTTCGCAAATTACCACATCGAGGTGCGCGCCGCGGGCTACGTGCCGCAGAACTACAACAACGTCAACATATTCGAGGGCATAACCTCGTATCAGAACGCCGTCCTCGTTCCGCTGAGCGAGAACGCCGCACCCGACAACTTCAATCCGAACGCCGAACGCAACTACGACTCCCCTTCCCCGGAGCTCTGAGGAGGCGCTATGCCAACTACACTTCCGTTTATTCCCGAGTACATAACCGTCCATCTCGGCACGCCCGACTCAAACGCGCGCAACGTCTCCGTCCCCTTTGACTACTACATAGCCAACGTCGCCTCGGGCGAAATATACCCGACATGGCCGGAATCCGCCCTGCGCGCCAACATCTACGCCCAGATTTCATTCGCGCTCAACCGCATCTACACGCAGTACTACCGCTCCCGCGGCTACGACTTCGACATCACCTCCTCGACCGCCTTCGACCAGTCCTACGCTGACGGGCGCGAGATATTCGAGAATATTCAGCAGCTCGTCGGCGACATTTTCAACAGCTACGTCCGCCGTCAGGGCTCGGTCGAGCCGCTCTTCACGGCCTACTGCAACGGCACCACCGTCACCTGCAGCGGGCTCTCGCAGTGGGGCACGGTCGACCTCGCCAACCAGGGCTACACGCCCTACGAAATTCTTCAGCACTACTACGGTCAGAACATCGACATAGTCACCGACGTCCCCGTCATGTCGCCCGAGGCGCTCAACCCGACGCTCCCGCTCCGTCTCGGCACCGCGAACGACGAGGTGCGCACGCTCCAGCTGCGCCTCAACCGCATCTCGAACAACTACCCCGCCATACCCAAAATCATCATCTCGGACGGCGTCTTCGGCTACGACACGCTCGAGGCCGTGACCGAGTTTCAGCGCGTCTTCGGCCTCACGCAGGACGGCATCGTCGGTCAGGCGACGTGGTACATGGTTCAGCGCATATACAACGCCGTCAAGCGGCTCAACGAGCTGGACTCCGAGGGCGTGACGCTTGAGGAGGTCACGAGTCAGTACCCCGGCGTGCTGCGCTACGGCGACACCGGCAACGGCGTGCTGAATCTTCAGTACTACCTAAACTACCTCTCACTGTTTTACGCCACCATCCCCGCCGTCGCGCTCGACAGCGTATTCGGCGACCGCACGCTTGCCGCCGTCATAGCGTTTCAGGACACCTTTGAGTTGTCGCCCGACGGCGTCGTGGGACCGCTCACCTGGAACTCGCTCTACCGCGCCTACCTCGGCATCATCCAGAACATCCCCGTAAGATACACAGAGGGGCTGACCATTCCCTACGGCGGCGTCACGCTGCGGCTGGGAACCGAAAGCGACTCGGTGCGCGTGCTTCAGGAGTACTTAAATTACATCGGCCAGACCTATCCGCAGATAGAGCCGGTCACCGTCACGGGCTACTTTGGCAGCCGGACGCAGGCGGCGGTCATGGCCTTTCAGGAGCTCGAGGGACTGTCTGTCACGGGCTCGGTGTCCGCCGGAACGTGGACGGCCATCACCGACCTTTACAGCGACCTCTACGCCGGTGCGCAGCTCGGCGAGGGCCAGTACCCCGGCTACCCGGTGGGCTCGTGAAACACATCAAAGGAGAGTACAGTCATGCCACAGCAAAAGCCATATGAGCGCGAGGCCGTAACTAACCTTCAGCGCTACCTGCTTCAGCTTTCACACGAGGACGAGCGCATCACCCCGCCGCCCGTCGACGGCATTTTCGACACCGTGACGAGGAAGTCGCTCTCGGATTTTCAGTCCTGTCACGGCCTGCCCGTCACGGGAGTCGCCGACCGTGAGACGTGGGACACACTTTTCGCCCGCTACCTCGACTCGCTCGCCGCCAACGCGCCCCCGGCACCCATATCCGTCTTCCCGCGCCGCCCGCTCGGCTACGAAATACGCCCCGGCGACTCGAATTTCTACGTCACGGCGCTTCAGTTCATGTTAGGCGAGCTCTCGCGCGACTACGGCGAGACGCTGAACATACCGTCCGACAGCGTGTTCGGTGAGGAGACCGAGGCGGCGGTGCGGCATTTCCAGGCGCTTCACGCGCTGCCCGTCACAGGGACGGTAGGACTCGCCACCTGGGACAGCATCGCCGGTGCCTACAACCGCCGCGCCGATGAATACGCCTGAGAAAAAACGCTTATAATAGCTATACCTGAAAGGCAGGAGGTATAGAAAATGACTGACCGTTTCACGGGCAAGGCGCGCACCGCGCTCAACCGTGCCATGAGCTGTGCCCGGGAGCTGGGGCACACGTATATAGGCTCCGAGCATCTGCTTCTCGGACTCGCGGGGGAGTCCGGTTCGATAGCCGAGCGTATGCTGTCTGCGCGCGGCGGGGACTACGAAAGCCTCTACGCCACCGTCGCGCAGTGGGCGGGAACCGGCGTGCCGTCGCGGCTGTCAGCGCGCAGCATGACGCCCAAGCTCAAAAGCATACTCGAGGCCGCCGCGCACGAGTCGCTGCGCATGCGTCAGAGCTACATCGGAACCGAGCACCTGCTCTGGGCGATACTCTCGAGCAGCGACTGCATGGCCACGCGCGTCCTGACGCAGGCAGGCATATCGCCCGCCGAGCTCAAAAAGGAGCTCTCGGCCTTTCTCGACACGCTGCCGGGGCGCGGCGAGCGGCAGTCGTCCGCCAAGGAAACGGGGCGCGCGGAAGTCATCCCCGGCGCGCAGACGCTGTCCTCATACGGCCGCGACCTGACCGCCGCCGCGCGTGAGGGACGACTCGACCCCATCATAGGCCGCGACCGCGAAACGGTTCGCGTCATGCAGATACTGTCGCGGCGCTCCAAGAACAATCCCTGCCTCATCGGCGAGCCGGGCGTCGGCAAGACCGCCGTCGTCGAGGGACTGGCGCAGCGCATTGCCGACGGCGACGTCCCCGACAATCTGCGCGACCGCATAATAGTCACGCTCGACATCCCCGGCATGATTGCCGGAGCCAAATACCGCGGCGAGTTCGAGGAGCGGCTGAAGAACGTCAT
This sequence comes from Bulleidia sp., assembly GCA_963640785.1. GTDB lineage: Bacteria > Bacillota > Clostridia > Oscillospirales > CAG-272 > UMGS1002. The sequence goes on along the minus strand of CAVIBA010000064.1, from coordinate 7,186 downwards.
GGAGGAGGTGCGCAAGAACCCATCGGTCATACTGTTCATCGACGAGCTGCACACCATCATCGGCGCGGGCGCGGCCGAGGGAGCCGTCGATGCAGCCAACATCATAAAGCCCGCCTTAGCGCGCGGCGAGCTTCAGATCATCGGCGCGACGACCATCGAGGAATTCCGCCGCCACATCGAGCGCGACGCGGCGCTGGAACGCCGGTTTCAGTCGGTGACGGTCGGCGAGCCGACGCCCGAGCAGACGCTCGACATTCTCCACGGCCTGCGCGACAAATACGAGGCGCACCACGGCCTCTCCATCTCGGACGAGGCGCTGCGAGCCGCCGTCGAGCTGTCCGTGCGCTATATCCCCGACCGTTTTCTGCCCGACAAGGCCATCGACCTCATGGACGAGGCGGCGTCGCTGCGTAAAATTCAGGCCTACTCCTCCCCCGCCCCGCTGAGTGCGACGCGCGAGCGGCTGTCGCGACTCGCCAAGGAGAAGGAGGAGGCCGTCATGGCGCAGGACTTCGAGCAGGCCGCGCGCATACGCGAGAGTGAGCTGTCGCTCCAGAGCCAGCTTGAGTCCGACTGCCGCCTGCTCGACGACAGCCGCGCCGAGTCTGACATAACCGTCACCGCGCGCGACATCTGTGAGACCGTCACGCAGTGGACGGGCGTGCCCGTCGCGCAACCGACCGAGCGCTCGAGCGCCGACCTCGACGGTCTCGAGGACAAACTCAGCCGCCGCGTGCGAGGTCAGGACGCGGCCATCGCCAGCATTTGCGCAGCCATACGCCGTGGTCGCAGCGGACTGCACGAGCCCGACCGGCCGGTCGGTGTGTTTCTGTTCTGCGGGCGTACCGGCGTGGGTAAGACCGAGCTTGCGCTCGCCCTCGCGGATGAGCTGTTCGGCCGCGACAACCTCATACGCCTTGACATGTCGGAGTATATGGAAAAGCACAGCGTATCAAAGCTGATAGGCTCGCCGCCGGGATACGTCGGCTACGACGAGGGCGGTCGGCTGACCGAGGCTGTGCGGCGGCGTCCCTACTCGGTCATACTGCTCGACGAGATCGAGAAGGCGCACCCCGACGTCTTCAACCTGCTGCTTCAGATATTCGACAACGGCCACCTGACCGACTCCACCGGCCGCACGGCCAGCTTCCGCAACGCCGTCATCATAATGACCTCTAACATCGGCTTCTCGTCGACCGATATCCGCCGCCAACTGGGATTTGGCACCGTGGGCATGTCTGGCGCGGCGGAGGCGGCCAAGGTAGCAAAAGCCGAGGCCGACCGTGCCGAGGTGGCTGACCGCGAAGCCGTCACCTGCGCCGTGCGCGAGACCTTCCGCCCCGAGTTCATCAACCGGCTCGACGAGATTATAATATTCCGTCCGCTCGACGGCGGCACCATGCTCGCCATAACGCACGGCTTGCTCGACGCCATAGTGCAGCGCGCCGCGGCGCTCGGCGTGCGGCTGACCTTCACCGACGAGGCCGAGCAAAGGATCGCGTCGTCGGGCTACGACCCGCGCTACGGCGCGCGCGAACTGCGTCGGCTGATCTCGGCCAAGGTTGAAGACCCACTCTCAAAAATGCTGCTCGAGCGTTCGGTCGGCGACGGCGACGAGGTCATCATCGACGCACCCGAGAGCACAGAGGAGCTGACCATGCAGGTGCTGTCGCGCGGCGAGGTGCGGTAGAAGAACGAGCGGCGATCCCCGAATTTTAACCACAAAAAACAGCGGAGAGCCACATGGCTCTCCGCTGTTTTTCAATTCTCAAAAAATATTCTCAAGCTCTCTGAGATTTCCAATCCGGTACTCCGCCGGGCAGTCGGGGTAATAGTTGCCCTCGTCGAACATGCAGCCGTGTATGCCGGCGTTGTGCGCCGCCATGACGTCGATGTCGCGGTCGCCTATCATGATGGCGCGCGCGGGATCAATGCCGCAGTGGTCGAACATAAAGTACAGCGCGTCCGGCTCCGGCTTGCGCGGAAAGTCTGCCGAACCGTCGAGGACGTACTCTATGTAGGGCGTCAGCCCCATCTTGTCTAACATCTCAAATACGAATTTTCCGGTGTGCGTGTATATATAATTTTTCTTTTTGTGATCCACTGCAAACTTCAGAATGTCCACCGTCTCGGGAAACGCCTTCATTTCTTTGCGTGCGAGCTCGCGGTAAAGATGAGCGAATTCATGCGAAATCTCGGCACGCGGACGGCCGAAGTCGTAGTGCCCCAGCGCGTGCCCGACCGACACCTTGAGCAGTGCGTAGGCTCTGTTCCACTCCTCGTGTATGCCGTAGCGGCCGAGCAGCTCGATAAGCGCGTCGGTGTAAACCGGGTAGCTGTCGGACAGCGTGCCGTCAAAATCGTAAATTATAAAGTCGTACATTATTTCTTCTTTTTCCTCTCTTTTTTGTCGGGACGCTCGGGGCATTTTGCGCGGAATATGGGGGTGAGGCACATGTCATGCAGTCCGAAGTAGTAGCTGACCGTCGAGACGATAAGCGCGGGGACGATGATGGCAAAATACAGCCACGTCGGCGCAGTCCCGCCGCCCGCGACGGTGATAATAATGCCCGCGTACATACCCTCGATGATAATGCAGAAGCTGCCGAACGCCACGCGGCACAGAATCAGCAGAGCCATGACGAAGTTGATGGAGTTAGCAAGCAGCGAGATGAACAGCCCCATAAACGGGTTTGTGACTATCTCCCCGCGCCGCTCAGCGGTACGGTCGTTGTAGCCGAGCTCCCAAGTCATGTAGTAGATCAGGAAGAGGTAAAACACGACCGAGCATATGCTGGAAACAAGCTGTCCTGTCGGCATTTCCGCGCGACTGAAGACGCCGGAGAGCGTCAGTCCGAACAGCGAGATGGCGAACTGGGTCAGAAACATCTTCACTGAATAAAAGGAATAATTGACAAAAAACTTTTTCATTCGAGGGCAGTATCTCTCCGTTTCAAATTTATTTCCCCTTAATTATATACCATAACTCGCAATTTTGCAATAGAAGTACGCGAAATGTTTATATTTCGCAGTCTGTGATGTTGACAATCGTTTTTACGTCGTGGTATAATAGCCACAGAAAGGTGTGCTTTGCTCCCCTCACGGCTGTCGCCTACCCGCGCTTCGCGCGGCTGTGGCATTGACGGCCTCGCAAAAATGCCCTTGCAAGCAAGCATTTTTGCATCGTGGTATAATTGATATACAAAAAACATACGAAGGATGTGATGCTATGGCCGAGCTTATCGGGAGTGGAGAATTGCCGGAAATACTGGCCGAATTTTCGTCTTACAAGCTGGTCATTCAGGGCTGCTCGCGCAAGACTGTCGATGAATATCTGCTCGACCTGCGCACCTTCACGCGCTACATCATGGCGCACCGCGCCGGCATGCCGTCTGACGACGAGGTGTTCGATAGTCTCGATATTTCCGGCGTCGACGCCGAGTTTTACAAGTCGATAAAGACCTCCGAGATATACGATTTTCTCATGTACACCAGCACAGTCCGCCAGAACATGTGGGCGGCCAAGGCGCGCAAGCTGTCCGCCATCAAGGCGCTGTACAGATACATGATAGTCAAGCGCGGTATGATGTTTGACAACCCCGCAGCCAACATAGAGTCGCCAAAGCCCAAAAAATCGCTGCCTAAATTTCTGTCGCTTGAGGAATCGCTGCTGCTGCTCGATGCCGTCAAGAACGACACGACCAACAAAAACCGCCTGCGCGACTACACCATAATCACGCTGTTTCTCAACTGCGGAATGCGTGTGTCCGAGCTTGTCGGCATAAACCTCAACGATCTCGACCGCGAGCTGCGCTCTCTGCGCGTGGTCGGCAAGGGCAACAAGGAGCGCATTGTCTACCTCAACTCGGCCTGCCGCAGTGCGCTCGCCGAATACCTCGAGTGGCGTCTGAACGAGGCCAACCTAGGTCTGCAGGAGCGCGCGCTGTTCATCAGCGGACGCAACAAGCGCATAAGCATCAAGACGGTGCAGTGGCTGGCCTACAAGCACCTCGGCGAGGCGGGGCTCTCGGCCAAGCACTACTCGGTTCACAAGCTACGCCACACCGCTGCGACGCTTATGTACCAGTCGGGCGAGGTCGATGTGCGCGTGCTCAAGGACATCCTCGGGCACGAGCAGCTCAACACCACGCAGATATACACCCACGTCAGCAACGCGGCCATGTCCGAGGCGATGGAGAAAAACCCGCTCTCCGACATCGTGCTCGAGACCCCCGCGCCTCCCCGCTCCGCCGTCGCGGACGAAAGCGGCGACGAGGGCGACGATACCGGCAGTGACGACTCCGCCAACAACAACTAAAACGGCATCACAAATCAAAAGAAAGTGTATAAATAAACATGGATTTTACGAATTTCAGTCTGCTGTATCCCGATGCGGAGTCGCAGCGGGCACACGCCACCGGCGACGCAGTGCCGGATATAGACATGTTCGTTCTCGAGGAACTGGGGCTGCTTGAGGTGTTCGACCTCAAAAACACCCGCCTCTCCGACTACTTCACCACCGACCCCGCCGTCATGAAATACCGCATGGAAGCCTTTGACGACATGCTCGGAACCCCCATCATCGCAAAGACCCTCGGCAGGCTCATCCCGATACTCAGCGACATTCTCGAGTTGCGAAGGCTTGACGCCGACAGCGGCGACACCGCCTCCTACCTCTCCAGCCTGACCGAAATCGAGCTGTACATCTCGAGCATTGAGGTGCTGCATTCCGGCTTTGCGCAGGTGCGCTCCAAGCTGCACAGCCGCGCCTTCACTGCGCTCGCTGACCGCATAATTGAGCTTGCCGAGAGCGACTATTACATGGAGCTCAACGAAAAGCTCAACGCGCTGACCGCGCGCGTCCGCGACATAAAGAGCGTGACCATCGGCGTCAACCTCGACGCGCAGCTCCGTCCGTCGACGGCGGGCGTGCTGTCCATCAACCCCGAGCCCTTCCGCTCCGGCGACGTGCTCGAGAAAATCCTCCGCCTCAACTTCAAGGACGACGAGTACACCTGCATCGCAAGCCTCGTTCCCTTCGGCAAAAAGCAGTCGGACAATCAGAAGATGGCGCTCTCGCTGGCCTTCAACTCGGCCATAAACGAGGTATACAAATCCTCGCTGCACTCGTGGAAGAAAATCGTCCAGCAGTACGTGCTCGACAACACCGACTTTTTGCTCAACCTCATGCCCGAGATAGAGTTTTTCGTCAAGGGAACCGAGTTCCAGCAGAGGCTGCTTGAGCGCGGCTGCAAGTTGTCGATTCCCGACATTGCCCCGGCGGGCGAGCGCGTGTTCGTGGCCAAGCACCTTTACAACGCCCGCGTGGCGCTCAAGGTCGAGGACGAGATTGTCGACAACGACATCAGCTTTGACAACCGTGCCCGCGTCTACGTGCTGACCGGCCCCAACCGCGGCGGCAAGAGCGTCATCACCTGCGCCATCGGACAGGCACAGGCCATGATGCAGCTCGGCCTGTACGTCCCGGCGTCCGAGGCACGCATAAGCCCCGTCGATGCGATATACACCCACTTCACCACCGGCGCCGACGACACCATCGACAAGGGTCGTCTCGGCGAGGAGTGCGCGCGTATGCGTGAAATATTCGATAAAATAACGCCCTTCAGCCTCGCCCTGCTCGACGAGTCGTTCTCCTCGACGGGCTCCTACGAGGCCTCTTACATTGCGGCCGAGGCGTTGACCGCCTTCAGCCGGATAGGCTGCCGCTGCCTGTTCGCAACGCACCTGCACGAGCTGGCGTCGCGTCTTGACGAGATAAACGCCCGCGCCGGAGCCGACGGCGGCGGGTACATCGACTCGCTGGTCGCCGGTATCGAGGGCGAGGGACGCCGCTCCTTCAAGATTTACCGCGCCAAGCCGGACGGCAAGAGCTACGCCCGCGACATCGCCGAAAAATACGGCCTGACCTACGAAAACATCACCAAAAGATTCAACTGAACACCCAGCACTCAAAGCAAAACCCGCATCCCGAAGTCTGCTTCGGGGTGCGGGTTTATTCTTTTTCGCGGCCACAGCCGCGAAAAATTTTATCAGAACGCGATTTTCTTCTCGATATAAGCGTGCAGCTCGGAGACGGGAATGCGCTCCTGCTCCATGGTGTCGCGGTCGCGAACCGTCAAGCAGTTGTCCTCGACGGAATCGAAGTCGTAGGTAATGCAGAGCGGAGTACCGATCTCATCCTGACGGCGGTATCTCTTGCCGATGGAGCCGGCGTCGTCGAAGTCCACGTTGAAGTCGCCGGAAAGGCTCTCGAATATCTCCATTGCCTTGTCGGACAGCTTCTTGGACAGCGGCAGAACGGCCGCCTTGACGGGCGCGAGGAAGGGATGCAGGTGCAGCACGGTGCGCACGTCGTTCTTCTCGGCGTCAATGACCTCTTCGTCGTAAGCGTCGCAAAGCACGGCGAGCACGCTGCGCTCGACGCCAAGACTCGGCTCGATGACGTAGGGAATATAGCGCTCGTTGGTCTCCTGATCGAAGTAGGTCAGATCCTTGCCCGAGACGGTCTGATGCTGAGTCAGGTCGTAGTCGGTGCGGTCGGCAACGCCCCACAGTTCGCCCCATCCGAACGGGAAGAGGAACTCGAAGTCGGTAGTCGCCTTGGAGTAGAAGCACAGCTCCTCGGGATCGTGGTCGCGCAGTCTGAGGTTTTCGTCGCGCAGGCCGATGGAGAGTAGCCACTCGTGGCAGAAGTTGCGCCAGTAGGCAAACCACTCGAGGTCGGTTCCGGGCTTGCAGAAGAACTCAAGCTCCATCTGCTCAAACTCACGCACGCGGAAAATGAAGTTGCCGGGCGTGATCTCGTTGCGGAACGACTTACCGATCTGGCCGATACCGAAGGGCAGCTTGCGGCGGGTGGTGCGCTGGACGTTGACGAAGTTGGTGAAGATGCCCTGCGCCGTTTCGGGGCGGAGGTAGATGGTGCTCTTGGCGTCCTCGGTGACGCCCTGGAAGGTCTTGAACATCAGGTTGAACTGACGGATGTCGGTAAAGTTGTGCTTGCCGCAGGAGGGACAGGGGATGTTGTGATCCTCGACAAACTGCTTCATCTCGGCCTGCGAGAAGGCGTCGATGGGCTTTTCAAGCGTGAAATTGTTCTCGGCGACCCATTCCTCGATGAGCTTGTCCGCGCGGAAGCGCTCGTGGCACTCGCGGCAGTCCATCA
>CAVIBA010000063.1:0-10566 GCA_963640785.1 Bulleidia sp. | reverse complement strand
CGCGCGGCTCATTACGAATGGCTATGAAAGCATTATAGCAAAAAAACGCGAAAAAGTCAACTGCCCGAAACCATCCCGCGCACCGTGCAGGGCAGGGCGCAAAAATTCGCGCGCACCGAATGCGGGCAGGGCGTGGGAAAAAGCTCCGTGCCGTGCCGCGAAGTGTGCAAACGTTCTCTCGCGCACCGCGCGCAGGCGTCACGCAAAAATCTCCCCGGCGCGGTGCGCCGGGGAGATTTTGTTTTGTTTTTATGTTTTCGCTTACTCAGCCTTCTTGCCGTTGAGCAGGATGTTTGTCAGTATGCCGAGGATGAGAGCGCAGGCGACGGAGGTGATGGTAATCTTACCGAAGTTGAGAACCATGCCGCCGACACCGGCAATCAGAATGACCGAGACGGCGAACAGATTCTTGTTGTCGCCGAGGTCGACGCTCTGAATCATCTTAAGTCCGGAGACTGCGATGAAGCCGTAGAGCGCGATGCAGACGCCGCCCATTACGCAGGGAGGAATGGTTGCGAGGAAGGTTACAAAGGGAGCCACAAATGCGGCGAGCATTGCGAGGCACGCCGTTGCGAGGATGGTCACGACGGAGGCGTTGCCAGAGATGGCCACGCAACCGACCGACTCACCGTAGGTAGTGTTGGGGCAGCCGCCGAAGAATCCGCCGACAGCCGAGCCGACACCGTCGCCGAGCAGCGTGCGGGAAAGTCCGGGATCCTCGAGCAGATCGGACTCGATGATGGAGGAAAGGTTCTTGTGGTCGGCGATGTGCTCAGCGAACACAACGAACGCGACGGGAACATACGCGACGGCGATTGTTGCTATGTAGGAGCCGTCAAGATTGCCGAAGCCCTTGGCGGCCTCGATGAAAGTGAAGTCGGGAACCCACTGCATATTCTGGAAGGCGGAGAAGTCGATAATCTTCATGGCGTCGATGGAAGCGGCGTTGCCGATGACGGTGAAGACGGCGGCCAGAGCGTAGCCGGAGAGTATACCGATTATGAAGGGAATCATCTTGAGCATTTTCTTGCCGTAGACCGAGCAGACCATGGTGACTGCCAGCGTGACAAGTCCGCAGAGAATGCAGAGGTAAACCGAAGCGTCCTGCGCGGTGCTGGTGTAGGCCTCAGCGAGTGCGTAGCCGTTAATCTGGTTCACGGTAATCTCGTGAACAACGCTGCCCTTCTGCAGATCGCCGATTGCGTTTCCGGCGAGCGAGAGACCGATGATAGCGACTGTCGGGCCGATAACCACGGCGGGCATCAGCTTGTTGATCCAGTTAACACCGGCAACCTTGACGACTATCGCGATGACGACGTAGACAAGGCCTGCCATTGCGGCGCCGATTATCAGACCGAGGTAACCGAGCGAGATGGTGACGGCACCGGCAAACGCGGTTGCCATGGAGCCGAGGAAGGCGAAGGATGAACCTAAAAATACGGGGCTCTTGAACTTGGTGAACAACAGATAGACGATGGTGCCGACGCCTGCGCCGAACAGAGCGGCGGAGGAGGACATGCCGTGTCCTGTAATCGCAGGCACAGCGATCGTAGCCGCCAGGATGGCGAGCAGCTGCTGGAGTGCGAACACGATGACCTGTCCGAACTTGGGTTTGTCTTTCACATTGTAAGTGAGCTTCATTTGCGTTTCCCCTTGTGATTTTATAATTTATCCTCGCCGCAGCGCGGATATTGACTCGGTCAACAGGCACAAAAAAACGCCTGTATAAATGGCTCACACTTATACGGCGGTTGACAGTAAAACAGCTTGACTCGGGGTATTAAATTAGCCGTGCCTTGCCTATACGCATCTGCCGTTATAGCGGAATCCGGACTTACCGGGAACAGTATACCACATTTTTGGCGGCTTGTAAACCCCTCGCGACAAATTCAATGACACAAAAAGCGCCGATAATCGACCGCGCTTTTTGTACACTTTGCACCATACTAATATTTGTATCCGGCCAAAAAGGAAAATTGCCTGTTGACAAGAGGACAAGAAAAGTATATAATCTAACATGGGCTTTAATGATTATTCGACGAGGAGTCAAAGCATGAAACAAGATCTGCTGACTGTAATGGAGCAGGGAATGTCCTCTTTTTCAAAGGGACAGCGCCATATTGCAGCTTACATTATTGAAAATTACGAAAAGGCGGCGTACATGACCGCCGCAAAGCTGGGAACGCTTTCGGGCGTCTCCGAGTCGACGGTGGTTCGCTTCGCCATTGAGCTGGGATTTGAGGGCTATCCCGAGATGCAGAAGGCGCTCCAGGAGCTGGTTCGCACGAAGCTCACCAGTGTTCAGCGCATGGAGGTCACGGATACGCTTATAGGCAACTCCGATGTGCTGGATAAGGTTCTCACGTCGGATATAGACAAGATACGTCAGTCGCTCGAGGAGATAGACCGGAGCGCTTTTTATACTGCCGTCGACCGTATAGCCGAGGCAAAAAACATCTATATCATAGGCGTCCGCTCGTCGTCGACGCTGGCGGGCTTTCTGAATTACAGCTTCCGCATGATATTCGACAACGTGAAGTTCATTCAGACGACCTCGGGCAGCGAGATGTTCGAGCAGATAATGCGCATAGGCTCCGGCGACGTTATGATCGCCATCAGCTTCCCGCGCTACTCCAAGCGTATCATCAACGCCGTCGAGTTCGCGCAGGCGCACGGCGCGGACGTCGTCGCGCTGACGGACAGCGCGCAGTCACCCATCGCGGCTCACGCCGATCAGCTGCTGACGGCGTGCAGCGACATGGCCTCCTTCGTTGACTCGCTGGTCGCGCCGCTTAGCATTATCAACGCAATGATTGTGGCCGTCGGCCGCAAAAAGAAGGATGAGCTTACTGTCCGCCTGCATGACCTCGAGGCCATCTGGGACAGATACGATGTTTATGACAAAAACAGCAATCAGTGATACGGCGACCGCGCCGACACCAGCGCCAGCGCCGGTATCGGCACTGGCACCCGAGACCGGCGGGCGGCGCGTGGCCGTCATAGGCGGCGGCGCGGCGGGACTCGTCGCGGCGGCCGAGGCAGCCGAGATGGGCGCGCAGGTGACGCTGTTCGAGAAGAACCGCGCGCTCGGCTGCAAGCTGAGAATCACGGGCAAGGGGCGTTGCAACGTCACAAACGACTGCACGGTTCAGGACTTCATGGCGAACGTGCCGGGCAACCCGCGCTTTCTCTGGTCGGCGCTCAACCGCATGACGCCGTCGGACACCATAGCCATGTTTGAGGCGCTCGGAGTGCCGCTCAAAACCGAACGCGGTGCCCGCGTTTTTCCCGTATCCGACAGGGCCGGGGACATCGCCGGCGCGCTTGTGACGCACTGTCACAGGGCGGGCGTCGAGGTGATAGGCGAGGCGGTGACGGCGGTGAAGCTATTGGACTGTGCGCCGGACGACTCCAATGTGGATCACAAATTTGAAATATCAACGGCGAAAAACAAATACATTTTTGATTGCGTGATTACAGCAACCGGAGGGAAGTCATATCCCCGCACGGGCTCCGACGGTGACGGATACCGCTTCGCCCGCGAGCTCGGGCACACGGTGACTCCGCTGTCGCCGTCGCTCGTGCCCATTGTCTGCCGCGGCAACGACTGCCGCGATATGCAGGGACTGTCACTTAAAAACGTCGGCCTGCGCATAACACCGGCGTCGGGCGGAAAAGCTGTCTATGAGGACTTCGGCGAGATGATGTTCACGCATTTCGGGCTGACGGGTCCTATGATTCTCAGCGCGTCGGCTCACCTGCCCGACATCGCGCCGGGCAAGTACGTCGCGCACATCGACCTCAAGCCTGCGCTTGAGCCCGCAAAGCTGGACACGCGCCTGCTTGCCGACTTCGCAAAATATTCCAACCGCGATTTCGCCAACGCGCTCGACAGCCTTCTGCCGCAGAAGATGATTCCGACGGTCATCCGCCGCTCGGGCATTCCGCCGCACCTCAAGGTCAACCTCATCACGCGCGAACAGCGCCGCCGACTCTGCGAGCTGCTCAAGGACTTCACCGTCGAGCTGTCGCACTTCCGTCCGATAGACGAGGCAATCGTTACGCGCGGCGGCGTCAGCGTCAGGGAGATAAAGCCGGGGACAATGGAGTCAAAGCTCGTGCCGGGGCTGTATTTTGCGGGCGAGGTCATCGACGTCGACGCCTATACAGGCGGCTTCAATCTCCAGATCGCCTTCTCGACCGGCTCGCTCGCCGGTTACAGCGCGGCGGCGAGCAACTGAATTCACATCACAAATCAAAAGATTTCGGGAGAATAAACATGAAAATTGCAATAGACGGACCGAGCGGAGCAGGCAAGAGCAGCGTCGCAAAGGCGCTGGCGCGCGAGCTTGGCATCATATATGTAGACACCGGCGCGCTTTACCGCACGGTCGGCTATTACGTCAAGAGCCGCGGCATCCCGATGCAGGACAGGGCGGGGATTATCGCCAGCCTGCCGGAGATTCATCTGTCGCTCGAATACCGCGACGGAACGCAGAGCGTCATTCTCAACGGCGCCGACCTCGGCGACGCAATACGTCAGCAGGACATCGCCATGTACGCGTCGGCGGTGTCGGCGATACCCGAGGTACGGGCGTTTCTGCTTGAAACGCAGCGCGACATTGCGCGCAAGAACAGCGTCGTCATGGACGGGCGCGACATCGGCACCGTCATACTTCCCGATGCCGAGGTCAAGATTTTTCTCACGGCTCCCGTCGAGGAGCGCGCACGCCGTCGGTTTGACGAGCTCCGCACCAAGGGCATCGAGGTCACGTTCGAGGAGGTTCTCGAGCAGATGAAGCAGCGCGACGCGCAGGACGCCGGGCGCGACATCGCCCCCGCGATTGCCGCAGCCGACGCCGTCACGCTCGACAACTCGGGGTACACCGTCGAGGATTCGGTCGAGGCGGTGAAGAAAATAATCCGGGATAAAATGGGGCGGCTATGAAGGGCTTTTACGGTTTCTGGCACCGAATTCTGGCGGGGCCGTTCAGATTTTTGTTCAGGGTACACGTCGAGGGGCGCGAAAACGAGCCGGGGCCGGAGGACGGCCCCTACCTCGTCTGTGCCAACCACACGACGGCGGGCGACCCGGTGTGGCTGTGCGCGTCGCTGCGGCGGCAGCAGCCGCATTTCATGTCCAAGGCGGAGCTTTTCAAAATACCGCTGCTCGGAGGACTTTTGCGTCGGCTCGGCGCATATCCCGTCGAGCGGGGAAGTGCTGACCTCTCCAGTCTGCGCAATACCATAGGCCTGCTGCATGACGGCAAATGCGTCGGCATGTTTCCGCAGGGGACGCGTATGCCGGGCGTCGACCCGGCGACGACGCGCGTCAAAAGCGGCGTCGGCATTATCGCGGTGCGCGGCGGCGTTCAGGTGCTGCCGGTTTACATTCAGTCGAAAAAGTTTTGCGCCAAGGCGTTCCGCCGCAAGCGAGTGATAATCGGCAAGCCCATTCCCTACGAGACCATCGCCGCGATGCACGCCGATCACGTTGAGTACAGCCGCATTGCCGAGTACATATTCGGTCAGGTCTGCGCGCTGTCGGGCGAGGCGGAGGTGCCGCATGAGCAGGAAAAATGAAATGAGCACGAAGGCCGTCAAACCGAAATCCGGGGTCGGAGGCTCGAACATTGCCGTCACCGGGATCGACGGACGGAATATTACAATCGCCGAGCACTCGGGCTTTTGCTTTGGCGTCCGTCGCGCGGCGGACAGCGTCGAGGCGGCGCTTGAGCAGGCGCGCCCCGGCGAGCGTATGTTCACGCTCGGACAGCTGATACATAATGATACCTACATGGCGCGGCTGCGCTCGCGCGGCGTCTGCGTTGCGGACGAGGCGGACATCCCGTCGCTTGCCCGCGAAGCCACGGACGCGAGGCCGGTGACGCTGTTCATACGGGCGCACGGCGTGCGCGGCGAGGTCTGCGACGCACTCGAGGCGGCGCACCGCGAAAACCCCGCCTTCAGCTACGTCGACTGCACCTGTCCCTACGTCAAAAAGATACACCGCATAGCCGAGGAGAACTCGGGAGAGGGCAGGTGCTTCATTCTCATGGGGGCAGAACGGCACCCCGAGGTGGTCGGAATAATGAGTCACGTTCGTGGCGAGGGGCACGTTTTTGCCGACGCGGAACAGCTCGGTGAGGCGCTCGAAAACGGCGTTTTGGACAATCTGCACAAAAAAACGCCCGTTTTGGCGGCTCAAACGACCTTCAATTTATTGGAATGGGAAAAAAGTCAAAAAAAAATCAAAAAACTATGTACAAATGCTCTGATTTTTGATACAATATGTGGTGTTACGTCCGAGCGCCAGCTGGGGGCCGCAAGGCTCGCGGGCGAGTGTGACGTGATGATAGTGATCGGCGGGCGTGAGAGCTCCAACACCGCCAAGCTGCGCGCGATATGTGCCCGTGGCTGTCCTGCGACCTTCCATGTGGAGGACGCCGGGGAGCTCCGGGGTCTGCTCCCGGAAATAGTCAGGTTAATACCCCACCGAAGAGTGGGAATTGTCGCCGGCGCATCGACGCCGTCCGACGTAATACAGGAGGTTTACAAAACAATGAGCGAAAACACTGAGATCAAAGCTGAAAACTTTGAGGAGATGCTCGAATCATCACTGAAAACTTTAAATACAGGAGACACCGTTACCGGTACGATAACATCGGTAACTGACGCAGAGCTTCAGCTTGACCTCGGCGCTAAGGTTACCGGCGTTATTACAGCTGACCAGGCAACATATGACCCCTCGGCAAAGCTGACTTCGTTGTTCCATGTCGGTGATCAGATTGAAGCATTTGTCATCAGAGTCAGCGACGTAGACGGGTTTGCAACCCTGTCCAAGAAACGTGTTGATTCCGATAAGAACTGGAAGGCAGTTGCGGCCGCAAAGGACTCCGGCGAGGTACTGGAGGGCAAGGTTGTTGCTGTCAACAAGGGTGGCGTTGAGGTCAGCGTCAATTCCAACCGCGTATTTATCCCCGCATCCCAGACCGGTATTCCGAAGGACGGTGACATGTCGACCCTGCTCGGACAGACCGTTCGTTTCCGCATTATCGAGGTCAGAGATCAGGGCAAGAAGGCCGTTGGTTCCATCCGTGTCGTGCTGAGAGACGAGAGACAGGCTCGCGAGGCGGAGTTCTGGAGCACCATGGAGGTTGGCCAGCAGTTTACCGGCAAGGTAAAGAGCATGACAAGCTACGGTGCGTTCGTTGATCTGGGCCCGGCTGACGGCATGGTACATAATACCGAACTGTCTTGGAAGCACATCAAGTCTCCCGCCGAGGTCGTTTCCGTTGGCGACGAGCTGACCGTGTTCGTCAAGAGCTTCGACCCCGAGAAGCGCCGCATTTCTCTCGGATACAAGACCGAGGCTACCGAGCCGTGGCACGTATTCAACGAGAAATACGTTGAGGGTGACGTTGCAAGCGTCAAGATTGTCAGCCTGACCAACTTCGGCGCATTCGCCGAGATCGTTGACGGCGTTGACGGTCTGATTCACATCTCCCAGCTGTCGACCGAGAAGGTTGCCAACGTTGCCGACGTTGTCAGCGTCGGACAGGTAGTTGATGCGAAGATCATCGCCATCGACCAGGAGAGAAAGAAGGTCAGCCTTTCCATCCGCGCGCTGTTCGAGGAGCAGGATGTAGCTGACGAGGAGCCCGCTGACACCGAGTCTGCTGAATAAGCTGAAATAGTTTGAGGCAAAGCGATTGCCCCCGCCGTGTTTTATGCGGCGGGGGCGATTTTTTTGGAGAATTCTTTGACCTTGGCAGGCGCACGCCGTGAAGACCACCGACGGTGGAGAAGTGTACTTTTCTGTTGCATAACAGAAAAGTGCGCTGCGAACACGTCCCGATGACGTTCCGGCGTGCCTTTCCAAAGGCTCAGAACTTATCTGAAAAAGCATACAGGCATATGCAATACGCCGTCAGATAAACCTCCGTACTTCCTCAAGCAACACTGCCCGCTCCTCCTCACTCAGAGGGCAGAGCGGCAGCCGGTACTCCTCGCGGCAGAGACCCATCGCCGCCATGACGCACTTGACCGGCACGGGGTTGATGTGCGAGAAAAGCGCGTGTATCAGCGGCAGGAGGCGTATTTGCTCGGCGGCGGCGAGGTCGGTGTCACCCGAGACAAATGCCTCGTACATAGCCACCGCGTCCCGCGGCAGAACGTTGGACAGCACTGATATGACTCCTGCTCCGCCAAGCGACAGAGTTGGCACGGTCATGTCGTCGCTGCCGGAATAGAGCGCAAGACGCCCGCCGCACCGACTGACTATGTCGGCGCACGCCGAAATACTGCCCGATGCCTCCTTGATCCCGACAATCCGCGGGTGCTGGCTCAGCGTCTCGCAGAGACCGGGCGTGAGATTGACCCCCGTCCGCGACGGGACGTTGTAAAGTATAAGCGGCAGAGGAGTCGCGTCGGCGATGGCAGTGAAGTGCCTGATGAGACCGTCGGGTGTGGCCTTGTTGTAGTAGGGCGTCACGGCGAGCAGCGCGGCGGCGCCCGCGTCCGCCGCCGAGACGGCAAGCTCCACGCTTTTGTGCGTGCAGTTTGAGCCGACCCCGGCGACGATAGGCAGCGACGAGCCGTCGACTGCAAAACGAACGAGTTCGTGATGCTCGCGGTATGTAAGCGTGGACGCCTCGCCCGTCGTCCCCGCGACGACAAGCGCTGCGACACCCGCCTCCTCTTGCATGCGTATTATTCCGGACAGTGCGTCGTAGTCCGGCCGCCCGGAATCGAAGGGTGTTATAAGCGCGGTAGCCACGCCGTAAAAGGGAACTGTTTTGGTGTGTGTCATGGTGATCTACCCCTTATTATTGTAGGAAAGCTGTAAAAGCACTTGCATTTCTTCCGGTAATGTGGTACAATAAAATGCATATTGTATTAATAATTTTATCGCTCACTACATGTTATGCGGCAGGCGTGCCGGATGACCGCGAAAAGTGACGTGAGAAAGGGAAAAGTCACGTATTTTGTTATGGAAAACACCAACGAAACACCCACCGAGGGCGTAATCATTAATTCAAAACCCGAAACCGAGCTCCGCCGCTCAGATTTTCATTACGATCTGCCGCAGGAGCTTATAGCGCAGCACCCGTCCAAGGTGCGTGACGCCTCCCGCCTGCTGGTGGTTGACCGCGCGACCGGAAAAATGGCGCACCGGCACTTCAGAGACATTGTCGATTATCTCCAGGCCGGAGATACGCTTGTTATAAACAACTCGAAGGTCATTCCCGCGCGGCTTTACGGCCACGCTGACGGGCGTCCCGAGGCGCAGATCGAGCTGCTGCTGCTACGCGCCCGCGGACTTGACAGCTGGGAATGCCTCGTCAAGCCGGGCAAGCGCGCACGCGTGGGCGATGTTATGGTCTTCGGTGACGGCATACTTATCGGTTGTGTTGAGGAGCTTGTCGAGGAGGGCAACCGCATAATCCACTTTGACTACGACCATGAAAAATACTCCAACGTCTACGAGATACTGCACGAGATCGGTCAGATGCCACTGCCGCCCTACATAACCGAGCAGCAGGAGGACAACAGCCGCTACCAAACTGTCTATGCCCGCGAGGAGGGCTCGGCCGCCGCGCCGACTGCGGGGCTGCATTTCACCAAGGCGCTGCTTGAGCACTGTATGGATTACGGAATTGCCGTGGTGCCCGTCATGCTGCACGTAGGGCTTGGGACGTTCCGTCCGGTCAAGGAGGACAGGATAGACCAGCACATCATGCACACCGAATATTTTTCGGTCAGTCAGCGCTCGGCGGACATTATCAACAAGCGCCGCGAGTTGGGCGGGCGCATAATCTGCGTCGGGACGACCTCCTGCCGCACGCTTGAGAGCGCGGCGGACGAGAACGGAATCATCCACCCCATGTCGGGCGAGACGGGAATATTCATATACCCAGGCTACAAATTCAAGGCGACGGACGGTCTTATCACCAACTTCCATCTGCCGGAGTCGACGCTACTGATGCTTGTATCCGCGTTCTGGACGCGGGAGGACATACTGCGGACGTATGAGGAGGCTGTGCGGAAGCATTATCGATTCTTCAGCTTCGGGGATGCAATGCTTATCCTATAACAATTTTATTGTGCAAAAGAAAGAGCCGAAAATGCCTGTATTTCAAGGGTTTTCGGCTCTTTGAATTAAAAAATTTTGTAAAAAAATTTGTGCTCTACCCCGTTTTTGAAGCGGATTGACACGATTTTACCGTCCAAAATGACAATTTTTTTGATGACTGAATTGATGAATTCTTTGAGTATTTTGGGGTCTGTTTTTCGTACCAAAGAATCGAAGTTTATGAACCGTTTATCCTGCAACTGCTGGCTGATAATAAAGTAGGATGCTTTCGCCATGAACTCTTCGTCAGAGAGCGTAAAATGCTTTGCACTGTTCTGCTCAATTTCGTTCAGCTTCCGATCTATCTCTTCAAGCTGGTCTTCGAGAGACTTCTTTTCGATGATGTAGTCCCGTTCTGACATAGCTTCATCATCATACAGGTACAAAGATTTCAAACGAGCGAGAGCTCGTTCTTTTTTTCGTTTTTCCGC
>CAVIBA010000062.1:0-10579 GCA_963640785.1 Bulleidia sp. | reverse complement strand
ACAACATTTACGACATCGTCAACCGCTCTGGCGTTCAGATGCTTATCTTCCTCGCCGGCCTGCAGTCGATTTCACCTGCTATTTACGAGTCCTGCCAGATAGACGGCGCAACGGGTTGGGAGACCTTCTGGAAGATAACGCTTCCTATGATAAGTCCCATGATACTTGTTAACGCAATCTATACGATAATAGACTCGTTTACCACGGATTCCAACGTGGTTATGAAGTTTATTTCATCGACCTACAAAAAGACCGACAGTAACGTCATAAGCTCGGCAATGTCGTGGATGTACTTCCTGATAGTCATGCTGATAATCGCCATTGTGGCGGGTATCCTGTCAGCGTTCGTGTTCTATCAGAGACGTGATTGAGAAAGGAGGTCATACTGATGAATTCGCAGAATATTGATAACGCTCCGAAGATAATGAAGGAGTCAAAAAACAAGATCAAGGTTGATTTTGAAAGAACCCCTCTGCTTGAGAGACTCAAGGTCAAGTTCCTGTCGCTCAGCTTTCTCGGAAATTTTATTTGGTATGTCTTCCGTCTTGTGCTGCTGATCGGCGTTTCCTACATCGTGCTGTACCCCTTCTACACAAAGATCGCGGGCTCGTTCATGATCGCCGACGACTTTGTCAACGTTACGGTTCGTCTGATCCCGACACAGTTCACGCTTAAGACCTACATCGCAATTTTCACAGAGCTTAACTACATGCAGGCCTTCTGGAACACTCTGTTCCTCTCGGGCACAACCGCGCTGCTTCAGACGCTCGTCTGCTGCTTCATTGCGTACGGTCTTGCAAAGTTCAAGTTCAAGGGCAACAAGATAGTGTTCCTGCTGGTCGTGCTGACTATGATCGTGCCTCACCCCACGCTTCAGCTCTCGCTGTTCATGAAGTTCAGATACTTTGACATACTCGGCATCTTCAAGTTCCTGCACGGCGGCGCTACTGTCGGAGAGATCGAATGGATCAACAACATCCTGTCCAAGATCAACATCATTCCCGACACATGGACGCGCTGGACGGCAACCGGTCTCAACCTGACCAACACATATTGGCCGCTTATCGTACTTTCCATCACGGGTCTCGGCTTCAAGAACGGCCTGTATATCTTCATGCTTCGCCAGTTTTTCAGCGGCGTGCCGAATGAGCTTGAGGAGTCCGCCTACATCGACGGCTCGGGTACTATCCGTACCTTCGTTCAGATTATTCTGCCGCTTTCCGTGCCGATGATGATTACGGTCTTCCTGTTTGCCTTCTCATGGCAGTGGACCGACGACTTCTACACCAACCTGTTCTTCACCACAACGCAGACAGTGTTGATGCCCGACATCGTCAACATCCCGGCCTCCCTGACGACCAACTACGCCGGACAGAACCTCTACTACTCAGCCATTCGTAACACCTGCGGTCTGATGATAATTCTCCCGCTCGTGATTATGTATGTCTTCTGCCAGAGATTCCTTGTCCAGGGTATCGAGCGTTCCGGTCTGACTGCGGATTAATTTCTGAGTCGGAACCGAAAAAAGCCCCTCGCCGTTATGGCGAGGGGCTTTTGTGGTTTGGGGGCTATTGCATATGCACGTATGCGTGGTTTTAATTGAATTTTAAGTTTGCGGTTCTCGCCGGGAAGCCCAGCGGGGCTGCTTTTTTGTTAAGAAGAGCTCTCTGACCACGGAGGACTCGCCTGCGGGAACCGCAAAAACATCTTTTATCAACCCTTACTTCAGCATCCCCTCAAGTACCGACTGCGCTGCAGCCAGAGCGTCGGGAATCTTGGCGGCGTTCTGTCCGCCGGCCATGGCGTTGTCGGGACGTCCGCCGCCGCGGCCGTCACAGACCGCCGCAACTGCGCCGACTAATCTGCCCGCGTGAGCGCCCGCCGCAACTGCGTCCTTGCCGCAGGCGGTGAGGAAGTTCAGCTTGCCGTCAGTGCAGATGGCGAGCACGGCCACAACGTCAGCGTAGTTCGACTTGATGGTCTCCATCAGCGAGCGCGCAACGTCGAGCTGCATGCCGTCAAGACGTGCGGTGGCCAGTCTTACCGACTTGACCTGCACAGCGCCGGACAGTATGGAGTCCAGCTTGGTTGCGGCAAGCTTTGCGTTGAGAGCCTCGACCTCCTTCTTGAGCGCGTGCACCTCAGCCTGAACCGCAGAGGCCTTCTTGACAACGTCCGCGGCGTTCTGAGCCTTGAGCTCGCGCGCGGTGTCGGCAATTACGGCGTCCTTGGCGCGCAGCATGCTCAGCGACTCAAGTCCGCTGACGCACTCAATGCGGCGCACGCCCGCGGCTACGGACGACTCGCTTACAATGTGGAACAGTCCGATCTTTGAGGTGTTGTCGACGTGCGTACCGCCGCAGAACTCGGTGGAGGCATCTCCCATCCTGACCACGCGCACGACCTTGCCGTACTTCTCGCCGAACAGCATCATAGCGCCCAGCTTCTTGGCCTCGTCGATGTCGGTGACAATGGTCTCGACCGGGATTCCGGCGAGTATCTTCTCGTTGACAGCGTCCTCAACGCGGCGCAGCTCCTCGGGAGCGACCGCGGAGAAGTGCGTGAAGTCGAAACGTCCGCGCTCGGCGTCGACATAGGAGCCGGCTTGCTCGACGTGCGTGCCGAGCACGCGGCGCAGCTCGCCCTGAAGCAGATGGAGCGCCGAGTGGTTGCGGCGTATCGCCTCGCGGCGGGGCTTGTCCACCGCGGCATAAAGCTCGTCGCCGACGCGAATGACGCCGTCGGTCATGGTGCAGGAGTGCAGGAAAATGCCGTCGGTCTTTCTGGTATCGGCTACGTTCGCTATGACGGCGCCGGAGACGCTGAGCGTTCCCGCGTCGCCCACCTGGCCGCCGCCCTCACCGTAGAAGGGCGTCCTGTCGAGCACCAGCGTGAAATCGCCCTCGGTGACCTCTTTGCACAGCATGTCGTCGGCGATTATGGCGACGACGTGCGCGGCGCACTCGGTGTCGGTGTAGCCGACGAACTCGGTCTTGGGGAGCGTGGAGAGCAGATCCTTACCCGAAGCGTCCCAGCCGCCGACGTTGGCGCGTGCGGCGCGGGCGCGGGTGCGCTGCTCCTGCATAAGCTCGGTGAAGCGGGCGTCGTCGACGGACAGCCCCTTCTCCTCGGCAATCTCGCGCGTCAGGTCGACAGGGAAGCCGTAGGTGTCGTACAGCTTGAAGGCGTCGTCGCCGGACAGAACCGACGCACCGGCCGCTTTGGCCGCCTTTATCATGTCGGCGAGTATGGACAGACCCGAGTCGATGGTGGCGTCAAAGCGCTCCTCCTCGACTGCGATGACCTTCTTGATATAACCCTTCTTTTCGCCGAGCTCGGGGTAAGCGCCGACGTTCTCGCCGATCGCCACCTCGCACAGATCGAGCAGGAAGGGATGGTTGATGTCGAGCAGCTTGCCGTGGCGGCAGGCGCGGCGGATTATGCGGCGAAGGACGTATCCGCGGCCCTCGTTGGAGGGGATGACGCCGTCGCAGATCATGAACATGGCGGACTTGATGTGGTCGGTGCAGACGCGGATGGAGATGTCGTTGTTATTGTCGTCGCCGTAGTGCTTGCCTGCGATCTCGCAGACCTTGTCGAGTATCTTGCGAACCGAGTCGACCTCGAACATGTTGTCGACGCCCTGCATCACGCAGGCGAGACGCTCAAGTCCCATGCCGGTGTCGATGTTCTTGTGGGTCAGCTCGGTGTAGTTGCCGTGACCGTCGTTGTTGAACTGCGAGAAGACGTTGTTCCAGATCTCCATGTAGCGGTCGCAGTCGCAGCCGGGCTTGCAGTCAGGCGAGCCGCAGCCGTACTTTTCTCCGCGGTCGAAGTAAATCTCGGAGCAGGGGCCGCAGGGGCCGGAGCCGTGCTCCCAGAAGTTGTCGGCCTTGCCGAGGCGCACAATGTGCCCGGCGGGAACGCCGACCTTGTCGCGCCAGATGTGGTAGGCCTCCTCGTCGTTCTCGTAGATGGACGGCCAGAGACGGTCGGCCGGAATTTCCAGTGTCTCGGTCAGAAACTCCCACGACCATGCAATGGCCTCCTCCTTGAAGTAGTCGCCGAAGGAGAAGTTGCCAAGCATCTCGAAGAAGGTGCCGTGCCGCGCGGTGTGACCGACGCGCTCGAGGTCAGGCGTGCGGATGCACTTCTGGCAGGTCGTGACGCGGTGACGCGGCGGCTCCTCTTCGCCCGTGAAATACTTTTTCATAGGCGCCATGCCCGAGTTGATGAGCAGGAGCGACTTGTCGTTGTGCGGGATAAGAGGGAAGGAGGGCAGACGAAGGTGCCCCTTGGACTCGAAAAATGAGAGATATTTCTCTCTCAGATCGTTCAGTGAAGTCCACTGCATATAAGTATAACCGTACCTTTCAGTAAATAATATTCATAATAAAGTATTATATCATTGTATTCAGTATATGTCAAGGGGCTATGACCTTTTGCCCAAAATGAGAGGGCGAATATTGTGCAAAAGGCTAAAAATGCGGTGTGGGGACGTGTTTTTGTTGACTTTGCACAGCAAAGATGGTAAAATGAATTCAATGGTAGCGTGCTGCGGGATGCGTCCGGCGGCACAATTATTGTGAAAGGTAAGACAAACATGAAAAGATTACTCGCACTGCTTCTGTGTCTTTTGATGATGGTGGCAATGCTTGCCGGATGCCAGGGCACGCCCGGCAACGATGACCCCTCGTCGTGGGGCAGCACGTCCGGCTCCGACACACCGGACACCGGCGCGGATACACTCCAGCGCATCGATGTATCGAAGTACAAGCTGATACGCCCGGAGACTTCGGGAACCGCCGTGCTGGCCGCGGCCATCCAGCTCAAAAAGGACATCGACGCCCTTACCAAGAGTCAGATAGGCATTCTTGAGGACTGGCTGAAAAAAGGTGAGCAGCCCGACGATGAGGCCTACGAAATACTCATCGGCAACACCAACCGTCCGCAGAGCGCCAGCGTGCTCGCCTCGCTCGAGGATACGGGCTACGCCATCCGCCGGGTCGGAAACAAGATAGTCATCGTCGGCTCGACTGATGCCATCACGGCGGACGCGGTCGTCTATTTCTATGAGACTTATGTTGTTCCCACGGCGAGCGAGGAGGGATTCTTCAGCATCCCTGCGGCGCTCAATGTCATCAACACCGACTATTCGGTGATCGACATGATAGATAACAACAAGTGCCAGTATGACGTCGTCTACCTCGAAGGGCTTGACGCCGTCGCCGACGACAAGGGCAAGGTCGACTACCAGGTCGAGCTTGCAAAGAAGGTTCGTCAGAAGATTATCGACCTGACCGACGCCAACGTCCGGATAAAGACCGACTGGGTCAAGAAGGGAACCGACACCGACGAGCTCTACGAGATACTTATCGGCACGACAACCCGCCCCGAGAGCGCCAAGGCTCGCGAGGCGTACGCGGCCAACGAGTACGGTTACAGCATTATAGGTAACAAGATTGTTGTTACCGGCTGGAACGAGCAGTCTATCGGCTTTGCCGTCGACGCGTTTATGAAGTTCCTTGAGGAGTCTACCATCAAGAATGCGGACGGCACCAAGAACATTTCCTTCATCTCGAACGCAAGCCTGACCAAGACTTATTCGCGCTGGACCGTCGATGTGCCCGAGTACGAGGGCGGCAAGCTCGAGGGCAACGTCACCTGTAACAACGACCAGCTCGAGTATTACTACACCGAGACCAACGAGACTGAGTACCGCGCCTACCGTCAGAAGCTGGAGAATGCGGGCTACAAGCTCTACACCGAGAACGAGATAGTCGGCAACCTGTTCGCCACCTACACAAACAACAAGAACATGGTGCACGTCTACTACGTCAAGTACAACAACACCGTTCGCCTCGTCACCGGAGCGGCCAAGGGCAACGCCATACTGCCGACCAACGTCGACAAAGCGCCCGCCTACGAGAAGATCACCGAGTCCAAGGTGACGCAGATGATACTTCAGTACGCCGAGGCTGACAACTTCGGCATGTGCTACATAATCACGCTTGAGGACGGCAGCTTTATCGTCTTCGACAGCGGCGGACACAGCAACAAAACCACCGACTATGTGCGTCTGTTCAATCTGCTCAACAAGCTCAATGAGCGCAAGGACGGCAACATTGTCGTTGCGGCGTGGATAATGACGCACGCCCACTGGGATCACCACGAGAGCTTCTTCCAACTCTGCAAAACCTACGGTAAAAAGCTGACCATCGAGCAGTTTATCACCAACGTTCCCGATTCCATCGTCAACTACAACTCCTACAACCCCGACAACTTCATGACCGTTGACTTCCCGACGGCCTCCGCAGCCGTCCAGGGCGGAATTACCTGGGTCAAGCCGCACACCGGCATGAAATTCTGGGTTCGCAACGCGCTGATTGAGGTGCTGTACACGCAGGAGGATCTCTACCCGACGCTGCTGCACACCTTCAACGACTCGACCATGGTTACTCGCATGACCATCGGCGACCAGGTCATCACCTGGCTCGGCGACGTTCAGAGCGAGGGCTCGAACATAATTTCCAAGATGTACGGAAGCTACATAAAGAGCGACATAGTTCAGGTCGCGCACCACGGCTACAGCGGCGCGACGCGCGAGCTGTACACGCTGCTCAAGCCGTCCGTCCTGCTCTGGCCGACCAAAATGTCGAACTATCTCACGCAGATTGACGGAACAAGCTCCACGGCGTACCGTGTGGTCGACCACTTTATTGCGACCGGCCTCGGCGTCACCGACATATTTGTTGCCGACGAGCATAACATCTGCCTGACGCTGCCCTACAAGCCCGGCAGCCAGACGGCGAAGTATATTGACGTTCCGGCAGGTTAAGGTGTGTTGTGGGCGTATTGCATATGCCCGTATGCGTAATTGATTAAATTGATTTTTGCGGTTTCCGCCGGACGTCCCGGCGGAAACCGCAAAATCGATTTAATTAATCCAGCATAGGTGCAAATGCAATTGCTTACTAACGCTTATAAACTCTCCTCAATAACCCTGTTAATCTCCTCACGCAGCCGCAGCGCCGTCGCCGTGTCGCAGACACAGCGCGAGAAGACAATGTCGCCGCAGATACCCTCGAGTAGGCCGAGCACGCGCTCGCGGCCGACAAGTCGCTCGCCGAGCAGCGCTGCCTCGCGATCCTGAAGCGCTTCGTAAAACTGTACCTGACGGAGCGATTCCCATGCCGTTCCGTCCGGCGCCGGATAGACAGAGTAGGCGTCGCCCGAGGGGACAAAATAGCCGCCCGTCGACTCGAGGAAGGGGTTCACCTCGTCGTAGGAGCCCTGGTTCATGTAGAAGTTGTAGCCCCACTGCAAGAACCCGGCAATGCGGTACTTGTAAAGCTGCCAGCCGATGAAGCGCGTCCGCGCGCCCGGCATGGCGAAGAAGCGGTTCGACACCCCAACGCCCTGGCCGCAGCAGTAGTAGGCCCAGAGATTCGGCACGTCGCGCTCGATGAAGGGCTCGATGTGGTTGTTGGCCACCACCGGCGTCGTGACGACTCCGCGCTCCCAGAACTCGATGTTGGACAGCGCGTCCATGACGGTGTAGCCCTCGAGCAGGTCGGCAACGACGGCGCGAGAGGCGGTGTACTGCGTTATGTTGTCGCCGTTCGGCTCGTCGGAAATGTGGAAAATACACTTGTGATCCTCGCCGAGCGACTTCATATGCGATATGAAATCCGGCAGGAAGGCGCGCAGGAAGCGCGGGTACTCGCCGACTGCCGCGTCGGTGTCCCAACCGAAAATGCGGTGGTATTCGCCCTCGTCGTCGGCCATGATCTTGGGCGCGTGCGCCGCGCCCCACTGTGTGAACAGATGGCTGATCTCGTAATAGCGCACGCCTACCCGGCGGCACATGTCAACCCAGCGGTCGAGCAGCGTGTAGTCAAAGCTGTACTCGCCGCCCCGGCGACGGACGCTGACCAGCTGCACCGTCAGCCGCTCGTGACCGATGCCGGTGTCAAGCGGCGGCGTGAAGATGGGCGTGAGCAGCGTGTTTATTCCGGCGCTGACTGCCGTGCGGGCGAAGTTTTCGATTATGCGCCAGTGCTCCTCCGAAAAGACGGGCACGCGGTAATGCTGCGCCAGACAGTCGCAGTGGAACCACTGCGTGAATGGCAGATCGGAGGCGGGCAGCGTCGCCGCGATGACGTGCAGAGTCAGTGTGTTGCGCGACAGCTCGCCGCCGTCGTACAGGCTGACGCTCAGCGCGTGGTCGCCGGCGGCCATGTCCTCGGGCAGGCGGAGCGTTATCCATATCGTGCGCGTCTGGAAGGAGCAGACGGCGACCCGCCCCATCATGCCGACAGGCGCGAGCAGGTCGGGGTAGAGCCCCGGTTCTTTTTTGAGGTAGCCGTCGTCCGAGCGCGCAGGATCGGGGTAGACGGGCATGAGTGAGGGTATGTATTCGACGTTGCGCACTATGGCGAGCTCTGCGAGGTCGCCGTCGAGCAGCACCTCCGCCCAACGACGGTGTGGGGCAGCGGGGTCGTCGTCGCGCATGGCGAGCTGGAACGACACGATCTCCCCGCGCAGCGCCGTCAGACGTGCGAGCGCAGAAAGCCCGCTGACGGGAGTCTCGGGAAAGCATTTGTCGAGAGAAGAGATGATTTTTGTCTCGAGCATAGAGGTTGTCCTTTCTTCAGGATGTGTGTGAATTTCGGGCGTTTGCCTCAGGCTCAGTATACCACATTGGCGGGATGTTGTCAAACGAAAAGCAAAAAGTGTGACAAGTTTTATATTTTTGACCTCTACATGTGACATAATAATGTAATTTTTTATCAAAAGTGAAAAGTCAAGGGGTTTGTGCGAAAAAGTGCAAAAAAATTTTTAGACAGCAGAAAAAAGGCTCTTGATCTGCTCTTTGAATAGATCCTCGGAGGAGTAAAAGCCGAAAATTTGTCTCGGGTAATTGTTGATCCATTTTTCGAGGCGGGCAATCTCCGCGACGGTAACACTCTCGAAGCTCGTCCCTTTTGGATAGTGCCGACGCACCATTTTATTTTGATTCTCGTTTGATCCTCGCTCGTATGAGCTGTAAGGGTGGCAATAATAGACGGTCGTTCGTTTACTCTTTCCTCTGTATGAGCGCTCGATTCCTTCACAATCGGAGAACTCGCCTCCATTGTCAACGGTGATAGATAAAAACATCTTGCGGAATTTCTTTATTCCGATCTCCCTCTCGAGTGAATCTAAAGCTTTTACGACGCTCTCGGCGGTTTTATCGGGCATAAGGCGAATAATTTCCCGGCGAGTAAGCCGCTCCGTGAGAACGAGGAGGGTTTTCTTTGTCTTTTTCTTGCCCTCTACACAATCCATTTCCCAATGACCGAAAGAGACGCGCTCGGCGATTTCCTCCGGGCGCTTTTCTATGCTCGTTCCGCGAGGCGCTTTCTTTTGCCGTACTTTCTTATAGCCTTTCTTTTGATTCCTTTTTACGGGGAGATTCTTATTCGTAATCGTTAAAAAGATTCCTTGATCTATATAGCGGTAAAGCGTCGTTTTTGAAATAGATGTTTTGAATACGATCCCTCTCCGTTGGATTTCCAAAAGAACCGCTCCGGGCGAATATTTCTCGCTCCCGATCATAAATTCCACAAATTGAGCGAAATCGTGATCGTTTCCGATTTTGAGCCCGCCGCCTTTAGCGCGGAGGTTCTCTTGTTTCTTTTGCTCGGATATATCGGGGCTGTATCTTATTTCGGTCGTATAATCGGAGTTAAGGTGTTCGTATTGCCCGCGCTTGAGCTCGCGGTAAATGGTGCTAATATGTACGTGAAGCTCCGCCGCCATTTGACGCGGCGAAACGCCTACCTTTTGCCAAGCCTCGATTTGAAGCCGATCGTTCCAAGTTAAAGTTTTATAATGTCTCATAATAAAATCACTCCGTTTTACTATAAAAATAAGGAGCCCGCTTCGCTGTGAAACGGGCTCCGAGTTGTTATTGATTCAAAAAATCCGCGATCGCCTTTTTTATGATCTGCGCTTGCGGAATGTTTTCGGCGGCACATTTTGCTTTGAACGCCTCCGCGGTCTCTTTTGGAACTCTCACAATAATAGAATCATAGACTTTACTATTATAGCGATTCTTGACCGCCGAGGAGGTTTTTGTTTTTCTCTTCTTTTCTTCCATATTGACGCCCTCTCAAAACATTTCGCTTTTTAAGATATACTCGCGGAGCTCGGTTTCCGTCGCGCAAATATCCTTGTTTACTTGATAATCGACCGTGAGCCCGCCCGAGATAAGGGAAACGCTCCAATAGCTTTTACGTTCGATTATGGTATATTCTTTATCGCCTTTTTTGATTCTCATTTTTTGCCTCCTCATGCAAATAATTTTCCGGTTTTGATAGCCTCGCGCATATCGAAGGATCCGCCGATTTTGGCGAACGGCTGTCCGTCCACGAAAAGAGTAAGATTTTCAATATATGCGCGGTCGCTAATGATTCGGCGAACGATTTTTCCGTCTTTGTCTTTGATAAATTGCATTTTGTAGCCCTCTCTTTCGGTTTGTGTACATTTGTCAATGATGTGAGACCAAAAAGTTAAAAAAATAATTGTTAAGTTA
>CAVIBA010000061.1:0-10647 GCA_963640785.1 Bulleidia sp. | reverse complement strand
CGACATAATCACAGATCAGCCCGAGCGGCAGATTCCGGCTGAAATAATCCGTGAGAAACTGCTGCGCACGCTCAACAAGGAGGTTCCGCACGGAATCGCCGTCGTCATCGAGGAATTCAAGGAATCCGACGGACTTATCAGCATACGCGCCGAGATTTTCTGCGAGAAGGAGTCGCACAAGCGGATTATCGTCGGAAAGGGCGGTGCAGGGCTCAAAATGGTCGGCACATATGCCCGCCAGGATCTCGAGCGGCTGTTCGGCACGCGCGTTTACCTCAATCTCTGGGTCAAGGTCAAGGAAAACTGGCGCGACAGCCTTCAGACCGTCGCAAACTTCGGCTACAAGCAGGAGTGAGGCCGCTTCGGGAGGAGCTTTGACGTGGTTTTTACAACGGATGCGCTGGTGCTGCGCACGGTCGACACCGGCGAGCATGACCGCCTCGCGATACTTCTGACGCCGGAGAACGGCCAGATAACGGTGCTCGCCAAGGGCGCGCGGTCGCAGAAAAGCCAGTACGCGGCGCTGACACAGCCGTTCGTCTACGGCAATTTCGAGATATACCGCAAGGGCGAGATGAACTGGCTGCGCGGCGGCTCGGTGACAGAATATTTTCCCGGCGTGCGTGAGGACATAGTCAAGCTGTCGCTGGCGGTCTACCTCGCCGACGTGGCACAGGAGGTCACGGGCGAGTACGTGGCGGGCGTCGATATACTGCGCATGACGCTAAATTCGCTCTACGCGCTGGCGCGCGACAAGGTGACGCCGCGCATAGTCAAGGCGGTTTACGAGTGGCGCACGGCGGGATACGCCGGGTATATGCCCGACATGTCGCACTGCCGCGTCTGTCACGGCGAGATTACCGAGGGCATGTACCTCGACGTCATGAACGGACGGCTTTTGTGCGGCGAGTGCCTGCGGCGTATGTCCGCGGCGGCCACGCGCGAGGCTGCACACGCGACGCAGAAGGGGGCTGTTCAGTCCGCCTACGATGACACGGCATACAACAACAATATACTTGTCCCGATGGGGCTCGGAGCGGTCGCCGCCGCGGGGTACGTGCTGCACGCACTGCCCGAGCGCATATACTCCTTCCGCATAAAGGACGCGCAGGACGAGGACGACTTCTGTCGCGCGGGTGAGACGTATCTGCTCAACCACCTCGAATGCGGCTTCGCCTCATTGGACTTCTACAAAACGATTACAAAATAAAGGATTATGAGCTTTTCTGAAAAAACACTTAAAACACTTGAATTTGACAAGATCCGCGCTATGCTCGCCGACTGTGCCCTGACTGACGGCGCGCGCGACATGGCGGTAGAGCTCGTTCCGAGCGAGTATGTGACGGTCGTGCTGCGCAACCAGCGCCACACGACGGACGCCGTGCGCCTGCTCGGCGTCAAGGGCACGCCCTCGTTCGGCATGGTTCAGGACATGAGCGGCATCTGCGACCGCGCGGGCAAGGGAGCCATGCTCACCGCGCGCGAGCTGCTTGACGCCGCCAACGTCCTGCGCACCTGCCGCGGCCTGCTCGACTACATCCGCACCAACCGGACGTTCGAAACCTCGCTCGACGAGATTTTCGAGCGCCTCATTCCAAACCGTCCGCTCGAGGACAAAATCACACGCTCCATTATCGCCGAGGATCTCATCGCCGACGAGGCGAGCACCGAGCTCGCCAATATCCGCCGCAAGGAAAAAAGCCTCAACAACCGCATAAAGGACATACTGTCCAAGTACACGGGCGGGGCGTATTCGAAATATCTTCAGGAGAATATCGTCACACAGCGCGGCGGGCGGTACGTCGTGCCGGTCAAGATTGAGTACCGCGGCGAGGTCAAGGGACTGGTGCACGACACCTCCGCCTCGGGCGCAACGCTGTTCGTCGAGCCCATCGCCGTCGTCGACGCGAACAACGAGCTGCGCGAGCTGGAGGCCGCGGAGCAGCACGAGATAGACAAGATTCTCTACGCGCTGTCCGGCGAGGTGGCCGGGTGCGCCTCGGCGCTTCAGCTCGACTACCAGAACATCACCGGGCTCGCCTTCATTTTTGCCTGCGGCGAGCTGTCGTTCCGCATGAAGGGCGTTCAGCCGCAGATTTCCGGCGACCGCTCGCTTGAGCTCAAGCGCGCGCGGCATCCGCTGATTGACCGGGACAAGGTTGTCCCGATAAACGTCGCCATCGGGCACGGGCACGACACGCTTATCATCACCGGCCCCAACACCGGCGGTAAGACAGTCACGCTCAAGACGCTCGGGCTGTTCTCGCTCATGGCGCAGGCCGGTCTGCACATCCCGGCAGAGGAGCATTCGTCCGTCTGCATGTTTGACAACGTGCTGGCCGACATCGGCGACGAGCAGAGCATCGAGCAGTCGCTCTCGACGTTTTCGGCGCACATGGTCAACATCGTGGCCATTATGGGTCAGCTGACCGAGCGGTCGCTGGTGCTGTTCGACGAGCTGGGCGTCGGCACCGACCCGATTGAGGGCGCGGCGCTGGCGGTGGCCGTCATCGAGTCGGTGCGCGAGAAGGGTGCGATATGCGCCGCCACGACGCACTACGCCGAGCTCAAGGCCTACGCGCTCGAGACGCCGGGCGTCGAGAACGCCTCCTGCGAGTTCGACATCGAGACGCTGCGCCCGACCTACAAGCTGATTATCGGCACGCCGGGCAAGTCCAACGCGTTCGCCATATCTAAGCGGCTCGGACTGCCGCAGGAGATCATCGACCGCGCCGAGAAGACCGTCAGCACCGACAACAAGCGCTTCGAGGACGTCATCGAGAAGCTGGAGGCCAGCCGTATCGCCATGGAGCGCGACCGCGAGGAGGCGGCGCGTATGCGCGAGGAGTACGAAAAGTTCAAGGCCGAGGCCGAGAAAACCATAAAAGACAAGCTGTCGTGCGCCGAGCGCGAGTACGAAAAGTCGCAGGCCAAGGCGGTCTCGATGGTCGAGAGCGCCAAGGCATCGGCTGACTTCGTGCTATCGCAGCTCGAGCGTGCCAAGCGCGCCCAGGACAGCGAGCGCGCCGGTGAGGAGCTCGACCGCGCTCGCCGCGAGATACGCTCGCATCTGCGCGCCAACGAGGACAAGTTCAACCCGGTCGAGAAGGCCGAGGACGACGGATACGTCCTGCCGCGGGCGCTCAAGAAGGGCGACCAGGTCTATCTGCGCAACATCGGCACCATCGCGACGGTGCTGAGCCTGCCGGACAAGTCCGGAACGCTCACCGTTCAGGCGGGCGCCGCGCGTACGAAGACCAACGTCTCCAACCTCAAGCTGGTCGACGCCGACGAAACCATCGTCACCGACCGCGAAAACAGACGCGTGCCTGCGTCGGAGTACAAGCCGATGCAGATAAAGAATTTCAGTCCCGAGATTGATTTGCGCGGCATGAACGGCGAGGAGGCATGGTACGCCGTCGACAAATACATCGACGACGCGCAGCTCTGCGGTCTCAAGACCGTGCATCTCATTCACGGCAAGGGAACCGGCGCGCTTAAAAACGCGCTCTGGCAGTTTCTGCGTTCGGACAAGCGCGTCGCATCCTACCGCATCGGAAAATACGGCGAGGGCGACGGCGGAGTGACCGTGCTCGAGCTGAAATAAACGGCAATTATGCAAACGGAGTAAATCACATGAGTAGTAAAAAATATCTTGCCATCGACCTCGGCGCGTCAAGCGGCCGCGGCATCGTCGGCGAATACGACGGCGGGCGGCTGACTCTGCGCGAGAACTGCCGCTTCCCAAACCAGCCCGTGAGACTGGTCGACCGCCTTTATTGGGATATACTGCGCATTTTTCACGAGATAAAGCAGTCGATCCACCGCACCTCTCTTGACGGCGACAAAATTGCCAGCATCGGAATCGACACCTGGGGCGTCGACTACGCGCTGCTCGACAGCCAAGGGCACATGATGTCCTCGCCCGTCCACTACCGCGACGTGCGCAACGCCGACATTGAGGCGTACGTCTGGGAGAGAATGCCGTTTGAGCGCATTTACGGCGTCAGCGGCATACAGTCGCTGAGCTTCAACACGCTGTATCAGCTGTGCGCCGAGACGCGCGAGGACGCGCATCGGCTCGAGCGGGCGGACAGGCTGCTGTTCATTCCCGACCTGCTGAACTATTTTCTCACCGGACGCACGGCGTCTGAGTACACCATAATGTCGACCGGCGCACTGCTTGACGCGCGCACGCGCGAACTGTCCGATGTGCTGCTCGGCGGGCTCGGCATCCCGCGCTCGCTGTTTCCCGAAACGGTGCAGCCGGGAAACCGGCTCGGCAGACTCCTGCCCGAGCTGCGCGAGGAGCTTTGCGTCGACACGACGGTGGTCAACGTCGCCTCACACGACACGGCGAGCGCCGTCATCTCGGTGCCGAATACGTCGGGGGACATGCTGTATATCAGCAGCGGAACGTGGTCGCTCATGGGGACGGAGCTGCGAGCCCCCATCATAAACGACGCCAGCCGTCGCTCGAATTTCACCAACGAGGGCGGGGCCGACGGTACGATACGCTTTCTTAAGAACATAATGGGTCTCTGGATTCTTCAGGAGTCACGCCGTCAGTGGGCGCGCGAGGGACGCGAATACAGCTTCGCCGAGCTTGAGACGCAGGCACGGGAGGCCGCCGGGGCGTTCGCCGCGTTCATCGACCCGGACGCGCCTGAGTTCGGCACGCCCGGTAACATGCCGGTTCGCGTCGCCGATTACTGCCGCCGAACCGGACAGCATGTGCCGGACAGCGTCGGCGAGACAGTGAGGTGCATTTACGAGAGCCTTGCGCTCAAATACAGATACGTCGCGTCGGGCGTCATGAAGCTGTCCGGCGTGCAGCCGGGGGCTATCAACATAGTCGGCGGCGGCTCGAAGGACGGCCTGCTCAATCAGATGACGGCCGACGCCTGCGGGCTCGACGTCGTCGCGGGACCCGGCGAGGCCACGGCAATCGGCAATCTTGTCGTCCAGCTGATGTCGGACGGCGAGCTCGGCAGCATAAATGAGGGGCGCGAGCTGGTGCTTCGTTCCTTCAAGCCGACGCTCGTGCAGCCGCACGACACCGCCGCGTGGGACGTCGCATACGAGCGCTTCCTCAGTATAACCGGGCTTGCCTGAAAAGTCACCGCCGCCCGCGCGGCGTCGACTGACACGTCCGGTGAAGGACAATAATAATAAAAAGTGCCCGCTGTACGGCCGTAAAATTAGAGCATTCTACAAAACCGGAAAATGAATGCCCTAAATAGTCGAAAAATCTTTTCAAAAAACGATAAGTATGCTATAATATATACAACTAAATATTATCGCCGATGACGGCACGGAGGATTAAATGAACGATACACTTTGTGGAGAGCTCAGTGTTATTGCAATGAATGGATGCGAGCAGTTTGGCTCGCAGGTGGACTATTATCTTAAGGAGTGGCGCGGCAAGGGTGCCGACGAGACGTTTTTTGTCAAGCATCAGTGCCCGAGATTCAGCTCCGGAGAGGCGAAAGGACTTATCGGCGAATCTCTTCGCGGACATGACCTTTATATTATCTGTGATGTTTTCAATCACGGAGTGACATACCAGATGTACGGGCAGACGGTTCCCATGAGCCCCGACGATCATTACGCTGACCTTAAGCGTATCATCGCCGCCGCGGCAGGTAAGGCTCGCCGTGTATCGGTCATCATGCCCATGCTTTACGAGGGCAGACAGCACAAGCGCACCGGCCGTGAGTCGCTCGACTGCGCGCTTATGCTTCAGGAGCTGGAGGGCATGGGTGTTACCAACG
Source organism: Bulleidia sp. (assembly GCA_963640785.1). Lineage (GTDB taxonomy): Bacteria > Bacillota > Clostridia > Oscillospirales > CAG-272 > UMGS1002. Next base: position 4,873 of record CAVIBA010000061.1, on the reverse strand, counting down.
TCATTACCTTCGACGCGCACGATTCGCGCATTCAGAACGCCGTCCCGCTCTGCGGCTTTGACGACGTCCGTCCGACGTACCAGATGATAAAGGCGCTGGTTCGCAACGTACCCGACATCATAGTCGACAAGGACTCCCTGACCATTATTTCTCCCGATGAGGGCGCAATCGGACGCTGCATGTACTATTCCTCCGTGCTTGGAATAAACATCGGTATGTTCTACAAGCGCCGAGACTATACCCGCGTCGTCAACGGCCGCAACCCCATCGAGGCGCACGAGTACCTCGGCGGCGACCTCACCGGCAAGGACGTCATTATCGTCGACGATATTATTTCCTCCGGTGACTCGCTCATCGACGTCGCTATGCAGCTGAAGCAGAAGGGCGTCAAGCGTATATTCGCTTTCGTCACCTTCGGCCTGTTTACCGATGGCCTTGAGAAGTTCAACCGCGCCTACAATGAGGGGCTGTTCGACAAAATATTTACCACAAACCTTGTCTACCGCACACCGGAGCTGCTCTCCGTGCCGTGGTATGTGGAGGTCAATATGTGCAAATACGTGTCGTACATAATCGACACGCTCAATCACGACTCGACAATAAGCAATCTGCTCGATCCGGTCCGCCGTATTCACAACCTTATCGACAAGCATAAGGCGGAGATGGAGGGGAGCCAGATAAAAATGAATTTCTGATGGATTCAGGAAAGGGGAAGAATTGTCAGACAAAAAGAAAGAGGCATCAAGCCCCATGAAAAAAACCTCCATAGGCGGTCAGGCGCTTATTGAGGGCATAATGATGCGCGGCCCCAAGAGAACGACCATGGCCGTGCGCAACCCCGAGGGCGGTATAACGCTGGAGAGCCGGGAGACCGACAATTCGGTCAAGCCCAAGATATACCGCGTCCCGTTCGTACGAGGAATATTCGGGTTTATTGATTCAATGAAGATCGGCTACCGTTGCCTCATGCGTTCGGCGGAAATCGCCGGACTTGACGACGGCACGGGCTCGGATAAATCGGAACAAGCCAAAAACGATGTCACAATAAGCGAAACTGCTACTGCAAACGGTGCAGAATGCGCTGCATGTGAGGACACGGCGGCTGGTGCATTGGGCTCTGATGCCATGGTGTCCGAAACGTCGGCGCCCGAAACGGCAAAGCCCGCTGATACCGCCAAGTCTGCTGACGACTCCAAAGCGAATGCCGACGCCAAATCCGACAAAAAGGACGAAAGCATCCAGCCATGGATGATGAACCTGATAATGATCATATCGACAGTGCTCGGTGTCGTTCTGGCGCTGGTGCTGTTCAAGACGCTCCCCGAGGTGCTTTACAGTCTGTTGACGCGGCTGTTCCCGGTGCTCAAGGGCAGCGGCTACGGCTACTCGCTGCTGCGCGCGCTGTTTGTCGGTATCATCAAGATAGTGATACTCGTCTGCTATATGTTGGTCGTGTCGCTGATGAAGGATATCCGCCGCACGTTCATGTACCACGGCGCGGAGCACAAGTCGATAGCCTGCTACGAGAGCGGACTTGAGCTCACAGTCGACAATGTCAGGACACAGCGTCGTTTCCACCCGAGGTGCGGTACGTCGTTTCTGATACTGATGGTGCTGGTCGGAATCTTTCTGACCATGTTCATCCCGGCGCAGCTGGTCGAGAGCGGCGTGCTGAACGTTGTTCTGCGTACGCTCATCAGCATCGCGCTGCTCCCGCTCATGATGGGCATCGGCTACGAGCTTATCAAGCTGGCGGGCAAGTATGATAACGTCTTTACGCGCATTATCTCCGCCCCCGGCATGTGGCTTCAGCACATAACCACCCGCGAGCCGGACGACAGCATGATAGAGTGCGCCATAGCCGCGCTGAAGGACGTCATCCCCGGCGACGGCAGCGACGACTGGAACAATAAATAAGTTAACACCGCGCGACGCCCAGGTGGCGCGGTAAAGTCTGAAAAACCGTTGCGTCCGAAGGACGCAACGGTTTTTATATTCACGCGGGCGTTTTACACGCCCGCTTTTTCGCGCTTGCGGAGCATACGGTGGGCTTCCTTTAGCACTATCTCGCGCTCGGAGAAGGGTTCCTTAGCGCCGCTGAGAAGCTGATAGCTCTCGTGGCCCTTGCCTGCGAGCAGGAGGATGTCGCGGTTCTTGAGCAGGCTCATGGCGTAGCAGATGGCCTCCTTGCGGTCGGCGATGATTTTGTAGTCGCAGCCGCCGGTGACAAAGCCTGCGGCAATGTCGCGGGCGATGGAGCAGGGATCCTCACGATCGGGGTTATCCGCGGTCAGTATGCAGAAGTCGCTCAGCGCCGAGGCCGCGCGGCCAAGCTCGGCGCGCCGCATTTCGGTGCGCCCGCCGACCGAGCCGAACAAAGTAAATATCTTGCGGTGCGAGTAGCCGTGCAGGGCGTTGAGCACAGAGGTCATGCTGGCGCCGTTGTGCGCGTAGTCGATGATGATGGTCGCGTAGGGAAGCGCGGGCACAAGCTCGAAGCGGCCGGGGACGGTTATGTCGCGCAGCAGCTTTACCATGTCGTCGACGAGGTCGGAATAGACGCGGCAGACCGCCAGCGCCGCCAGCGCGTTCAAGACGCTGAACTCGCCCGGAAACTTTATCTCAGCCGGGCGGCAGACGCTGTCCGACGTGTAGTCGAAGCGCAGCCCAAGCGTGCTGCGCGTGCGGAACTTGGTGAGTGACGAGGCCGAGTGCATTGCGGGGCTTTTTATGCCGTACGTCACCACCTCGGCGGCACAGCCGTGGAGCATGTGCTCCGAGTAGGAGTCGTCGGCGTTCACGACGGCGTAGCGCGGTGAAAATTCCGAGAACAGCCGCGCCTTGCTGTCTCGGTAGTGCTCGAAGGTGGGGTGCTCATAGCTGCTGATGTGGTCGGGGGACAGGTTTGTGAAAACGCAGGCGTCGAACTGCACGAACCGCACGCGCCCGAGATACAGCGCCTGCGAGGACACCTCTATCACGGCGTATTTCATTCCGGCGTCCATCATTTCGCGCAGGTAGCGCTGTATGTCGCAGCTCTCGGGGGTGGTGTTGACGGTCGTGTAGCTGAAGCTGCCGTAAATTACGCCGTTTGAGCCGATATATCCGGCGGGCAGCCCGATGCCGTCGAGAATGCCCTTGATCGTCATCGCAACGGTGGTTTTGCCCTTGGTTCCCGTCACGCCGATGACGGTTATCTCGCCTGACGGCTGGCCGTAGAGCACGTCAGAGAGCCGCGCGAGTGCGAGGCGCGTGTCGTCAGTGTAGCAGACGTCGCAGTTGTCGGGCAGGCTGAGCGGTTCGACCGCCACGTAACAGCGACAGCCGTTTTCATAGGCGCGGTCGGCGTATATGTGGCCGTCGGTAAGCAGCCCGCGGATGCAGACAAAGACGGAATCCGGCCCGGCAATTCTCGAGTCACAGCAAATGTGAGTAATCTCGTAGTCGTCGGCTTTTTTGCCGAATTTAAGCCCGCCCGCCGCCAGCAGTGCGCTGAATTTCATGTTTGTGACCTCCGTACCGGTGATGCGTGTCCCCGGTGGCACAGTGAGGGGAGAAGCGCGCACAGCTCGGCGCGGGTGCGTATTATATACTCACTTTCGAAAATTCCTGGATTATCTGACACGTATTTTTCAAATTGTGACGTGCATGGGACAAGTATCGTCCGCACCTCATGCGGCGGCGCGGCCATGTCAAGGACGGAGTGGAGTGTGTAATATTCATTTTGTGGCATAAGACGGCGCACAAAACTGTATCTTAAAAACAGCGGACAGACGAACGGCCGCTTTTCTGCAAAAAGCAGGGGAGCGGTGCCGCAGTCACGGTTGAGCGCCCGAATGATTGACGCCGTGTCCGCCGCAAGCCCCAGAAGGACCACGGTCGCGCCGTCGCTCAGCAGATGATCCATGCGTTACCTCACATTTGATTTTGAAACAGTTACCTAAATATTATAGCATATATCCGCCAAAAAATAAACCGTTTTGTGATTTTTTTGCCTATAACCTATTGCATTATAACATACAATTGAATATAATAAACACAGCTGACCGCCGGAGGCCCGATTATGCGCAGAGAACTTATATATAAAACCTTTTCGAATATACCGACCCTCGAGACCGACCGCCTGATACTGCGGAAAATGCTCGTCCGTGACGCCGAGGATATGTTTGACTACGCCCGGCGAGCCGACGTCACAAAGTACCTGACATGGAGCCCGCACCCGAGCGCGGCCTACACGCGCGAGTACCTCGAATACGTCGCCACGCGCTATGCCGCCGGCGAGTTTTTCGACTGGGCGCTCGAGGAGCGTTCGAGCAGGCGCATGGTTGGCACCTGCGGCTTCACGCGCTTTGACTATCACGCCGACTGCGGGGAGGTGGGGTATGTGCTCAACCCCGCTGTCTGGGGGCACGGATACGCGACGGAGGCGCTACGTGCGGTTATGAAGTTCGGATTTGAGCAACTGCGCCTGCACCGCATAGAGGCGCGCTATATCGACGGCAACACCGCCTCGCGGCACGTCATGGAGCGCGTCGGCATGACCTACGAGGGCACGCTGCGCGGCTCGATGCTCATCAAGCAGAAGTACCGCGATATAGGAGTCTGCGCTATAATAAAATAAAAGCGTTCCGCGATGACGGGGCGCGCAACAACGCCGGAGGCTCCTTCGCGTATGCTACGCGAAGGAGCCCTCCGTGCGGTAGGGGCACGCGCTGACGGACGGGCTGTGCGACGTTCAGAGTTTTTTCATGTAAAATCGGTTCATCGTGCTGTGCAGAACAGCGGCGGGCTTGTCGATTTGCTGAAAGCCCAGCTTTTCATACAGCCGTATCGCCGCCTCGAGCGACGAATGTGTCTCAAGATACAAAAATTC
>CAVIBA010000060.1:6918-10680 GCA_963640785.1 Bulleidia sp. | reverse complement strand
TTGTACTCTTTTTTGTCGTAGCAAAGTACATGTGTTAGATGTTTGTTTCAAACTTGAACCTCCGAAAAATATTATTCAACTGATTATAACATATGCGCCCCCGAATGTCAACAAAAATTTGCGTTTTAGGAGAGCGTTTTATGTCAAAATAAAAAAAACAGCATAGAATATTAAAGGATAGCATCCACAAACCAAATAATTTTGGAGGTACACTTCAGAAATGGCAGATAATAGATTTTCCTGCGGTTCCGGCGCCGGGCGTGAGACCGTCTGCATTGAGACCAACCGCGTACTTGATTCCTGCCGCGACAGAGACTGCTTTGAGAATGTCCGCGTTCTTCTCACCGATTTCGGACGCGACCTCATTGAGCGCACCAACACTGTCCGCACCAAAAACGCCTGCATCGCATCCGCCCACATAACCATTGACCCGGTGCAGTTCAACCGCGGTTTTTACACCGTCAACATACGTTTCTACGTCAAGCTGCTCTGCGAGGCCTGCGTCGGCGGACGCGCACAGGAGTTTGAAGGAATCGCCGTCGTCGACAAGAGCGTCGTGCTTTACGGCAGTGAGAGCAACGTCAACATTTTCCGCTCCAGCACAGATTCCGATGGCTTCTGCTCGACGCCCGAGCCCGCTGAGTGCACTAAAAACGTCCCCAGCGCCGTTGTTGAGGCAGTCGACCCCGTCATACTCAGTCTCAAGGTCCTCGAGCGCGAGGACGAGTGCAACTGTTGCTGCTGTCGCGCGTCGGATGTACCAGAGCGTGTGACCTACAACATCGACGGCCCGCTCAACGACGATACGCGTGACCACGACCGCTATCTTGCGGTTTCTATGGGCATCTTCTCGGTTGTACGCATAGTCCGCCCGGCACAGTATCTCATCAACGCCACTGAGTACAGCGTTCCCGACAAGGAGTGCGTTCCCGGCCGTGAGAGCGACCCGTGCAGTCTGTTCAACACCATGGCTTTCCCGACGGCTGAGTTCAACCCGCCGTCCCTGACCTCGACAGGCACCGTTGAGCGCCGCTGCGGCGGAGGTTGCAATACCTGCGGAAGCTGACACGAACGATTATTAAGCTATAACCCAAAAACACCCGCATGCCGGTCTCCGGTATGCGGGTGTTTGGATTATCAGGTTCGTACAGCGCCCTTATTGCCTCATTCAGCCTTGCGCAGCGTGAGCTCGGGCTTGCCATTGCCGCGGACACAGTCAGCGGTTATGTGCACAGCCTCGACATCGCGGCGGCTGGGGATTTCGTACATAATGTCGGTCATGATGCCCTCCATTATGGAACGCAGTCCACGTGCGCCTGTATGGCGCTCCAGTGCCTGCTCGGCGATTGCCTCAAGCGCGTCGTCGTCAAATGAGAGATCAACACCGTCCATAGAGAACAGCTTGGTGTACTGACGTACCAAAGAGTTCTTGGGCTCCTTAATAATCTTAATCAGCGCGTCCCTATCGAGATCATTGAGCGACACGATGACAGGGATACGACCGACAAGCTCGGGGATAAGGCCGAACTTTACGATGTCGTGCGGCACAACGTCCTTGAATATTCCGACGCTCTGCTTTTCGTCCTTGCGGCGTATTTCGCCCTGGAAGCCGACGGTGTTGTTACCCTTACGCTTTTCTATGATTTTTTCAAGTCCGTCAAATGCGCCGCCGCAGATAAACAGTATGTTCTCGGTATTTATCTGGATGAACTCCTGATTCGGGTGCTTGCGCCCGCCCTGCGGAGGAACATTTGAAACCGTACCCTCGAGAATTTTCAGCAGTGCCTGCTGAACGCCCTCGCCGGACACGTCGCGGGTTATCGAACGGTTCTCGCTCTTGCGCGAGATTTTGTCAATCTCGTCGATGTATATGATTCCGTGCTCGGCAAGCTCGATGTCATAGTCAGCCGCCTGGATAAGGCGCAGCAGAATGTTCTCCACGTCCTCTCCGACGTAACCGGCTTCGGTCAGCGTCGTAGCGTCTGCGATGGCGAACGGAACCTTAAGTGTCTTTGCCAGCGTCTGTGCGAGATAGGTCTTGCCGACACCGGTCGGGCCTATCAGCAGGACGTTGCTCTTTTGAAGCTCGACCTCGTCGGACGGCTCCTCCCTGACGCTCGGTTTGTTTCTGTTGCGACGCTTGGACTTTGAGTTTCCGGACACGCTGAGTACGCGCTTGTAGTGGTTATAGACCGCTACGGACAAGGCAATCTTCGCCGCATCCTGACCTATAACGTACTGATCGAGTGACGCTTTTATGTCCTTGGGGCGGGGAAGCTGCTCGAGAGACAGCGTTCCGACCTCGGAGGACTGCTGCGGCGTGCTTTCGTATATCAGTTCCTCGCAGGCATCCACGCAGAAATCGCAGATGTAAATGCCGGTGGGGGAGGGAATCAGAAAATTGACCTGATTCTCATTCCGTCCGCAAAACGAGCAGAATCTCTGTCCTTTTGTGCGGTTGGTGGTGTTTGAATTAGCCATATATCAGTCAGCCTTTCGATGCTTCAGGGACGTTTTTCAAAAATATTGTCTATCAGACCGTATTCCCGAGCCTGAGCGGAGGTCATATAGTTGTCGCGGTCGGTATCGATGGCGATCTGCTCAATGGGCTTGCCGGTGCGCTCGGACAGTATGCGGTTGATGTTGTCGCGGGTTCTGAGTATCTGGTCGGCAACAATCTTTATATCGGTAGCCTGACCCTTAGCGCCGCCAAGAGGCTGGTGAATCATTATCAGGCTGTTCGGAAGTGCCGACCGCTTGCCGTGAGCTCCGGCTGCCAGAAGAAACGCGCCCATGCTGGCTGCCATACCAACACAGATGGTTGCCACGTCACATTTGATAAAATTCATGGTGTCATAAATAGCCATGCCTGCGGTAACAGAGCCGCCGGGGCTGTTTATATACAATGAAATATCCTTGTCCGGATCCTGCGCCTCAAGAAACAGAAGCTGAGCTACCACCAACGAAGCAGTGGTATCATTCACCTCGTCTGAGAGAAAAATTATTCGGTCGTTCAGCAGGCGTGAAAAAATGTCGTAGGAACGCTCACCGCGCCCGGTCTGCTCCACTACCATAGGTACCAGTGCATCGTTCATTATAGTTCTGCGGTCAAACATATCGTATTTCCTTTCTCGGAATAATTGTGCTGAGGCTTTACGCCTCAGCACTAAAAATCATGTGTTTCAATCCTCAGACTTGGGTGTCTCGGCGGGCTTTTCAGCGTCAGCCGCGACAGCCTCACTAGCCTCGGCAGTATCAGCAGCCTTGGGAGCTGCCTTCTTCTTTCTGGCTGCAGGCTTCTTGGCCGGCTTCTTTTCTTCAGCCTTCTCCGCAGCAGCCTCGGCGTGGTCATGGTCGTGGTCGCAATGGCACTCCTTGACGACAGCGTTTGCCTTCACAAGCTCCATAGCCTTCTGAACGGCCATGTCCTTTGCGATGTCCTCAGTCTTGATGAGCTCCTTAATCTTGTCTGCCTCCATGTTGTAGGCGGCGGCAAGGCGGTCATACTCGGCGTTGACATCCTCGTCGGTAGCCGTGATGCCCTCGAGCTCAACAATCTTCTCCAGCGCCAGACGGGTCTTGACCTGGCTCTCGGCCTGCGGTCTCATCTGCTTGCGCAGATCGTCCAGCGTCTGCTTGGTGTACTTGAAGTACATGTCGAGGTTGAGTCCCTGCATACGGAGTCTGTTGTCGTAGTCGCGGATGAAGTTCTCGGTCTCGTTCTCAAACATGACCTCGGGAATGTCGGCCTCCAGCTTGTTC
>CAVIBA010000060.1:5530-6908 GCA_963640785.1 Bulleidia sp. | reverse complement strand
GCTGGTTCATCAGCGCGGCAGCAAGCTCGTTCTCAACCTCGGAATCAGCCTCGGCGTCATGTCTCTTCTGGATTTTTGCCTTAACATCATCGCGATATTCAGCGAATGTATCAAATTCGGAAACATCCTTTGCAAACTCGTCATCGAGCTCGGGAAGCTCCTTCTTTGTGATGGCGTGCAGCTTGCACTTGAACACAGCAGCCTTACCTGCCAGCTCTGCGGCATGGTACTCGGTTGGGAAGGTGACGTTGACATCGAACTCCTCGCCGATGCTGTGGCCGACTACCTGCTCCTCAAAACCGGGAATGAAGGAGCCGCTGCCAAGCTCGAGCGGGTGGTTCTCACCCTTGCCGCCCTCGAATGCGACGCCGTCGCAGAAGCCTTCGTAGTCGATAGTAGCGACATCGCCGTTCTCAGCAGCTCTGTCGGTAACGTTGACCTCGCGGGCGTTTCTCTCTCTGAGCATGTTGATCTCGGCGTCGATTTCGGCGTCAGTGACCTCGTGAACATGCTTCTCGACCTCGATGCCCTTGTAGCCCTCAATCTTGACCTCGGGTCTTACGTACACCTTAGCGGTGAACACAACACCATCGTCAACCGATTTGATGTCAATGTCAGGCTGGCCGACAACGTCGATTGCCGCTTCCTTGACCGCCTCAGAGTACGCCTCGGGAAGAACCTCGTTGAAGGCGTCCTCATAGAAGAAGCCCTTGCCGTACATCTTTTCTATGATGTGACGGGGAGCCTTTCCGGGTCTGAAGCCGGGAATGTTGATCTTTTTGACCTGTGCGCGGTAGACCTTATTCACCGCGTTTTCGAATGTTGCCTTGTCAACCGAGAACTCAAGTGTGTAAAGATTCTTTTCGGTTTTTTCGGCGTTGAGCAAACTCATTTTGAATTCCTCCAAGATATATAATTATAACCTCTTAATTTTACGTCAAAAACAAAAACTTGTCAATAGCTTTCAATAAAATATATAAATAAATATCACAAAAATACCGGAATCGGCGTAAATCCGAGATAATCCGACGAAACTAACGTAAAGCTCACATCTTCGAAAGAAAAGTCCCTTGCGGCTTCATAATTTCCGTGTATGTGACCAAAGAAACAACGTTTTATCTCAAATTCATGGAGCACATCCATAATTTCTCGGCAAATAAACCCGCCCCACACAGGAGGGAAGTGCAAAAAGACAACTATGGGAAAACCGTTCTCCTCTTGCAATTTTACCGCGCTTTGGAGAGACAGGCGCAGCCTTATCGCCTCGCGGTTGACGATTTTCTGATTGTCAGTGTCGTTAAGCGCCACGCTTTTGTCGCCGTTGTACCAGCCGCGCGTGCCGCAAACTATCATGTTTTCGACCACCATGCTGTTGTTG
>CAVIBA010000060.1:0-5520 GCA_963640785.1 Bulleidia sp. | reverse complement strand
CAACGTCTGCCACCAGAAGTCGTGGTTTCCTTTGCCGATGATTTTCTGGCCCGACAGGTTGTCGAGAAACTGCAAATCCGGGATGGCATCCTCAAGGCTCAGTCCCCACGAAATGTCGCCGGGGACTATCACATGGTCGTCGGGCTCAATAAGCGCGCGCCAGTTTCGCTCAAGTCGCTCGGTGTAGTTCTGCCAGCGCGGGCCGAACACCTCCATTGACTTGTCCGCATTGGTCGACAAGTGCAAATCCGAAATCACATATACAGACAAGCCAAGTCCTCCGATACTAAAATTTTCTTGTATGTGACGCCGCAAGACGGGCACAATATAATCGTAATCTCAAAAAAGGAGAGCACATTAAAATGGAAACTAAGAACCAGAACTGCGCATGTCGTGTTGACAAGAAGGACGTAAACCACGGCATCAGCTGTGATGTCCGCAACTGCGTCTACCACGACGGCAGCTGCTACTGCACAGCAGATTGCATCTCTATCGGCCCCAGCAACGCCTGCTCGAGCGCCGAGACCCTCTGCGCAACCTTCAAGCACAAGGAAAACTGACCCACGGCGGCCTTCGAGCCGCCATTTCTTTTGCCTAGAATCGGTTACAGATCCTTCTTGACGGCATCCTTCATTCCGGACGCCGCGATTACATCTTTAAAGCGCACCGCACGCTTGTTTATGCCCTCGAGCGGGTAGGGAACGGCAACGCCGGTCAAAGCGTTCAGCTGATCAAGCGCTTCGAGGTCGCCGTCGGCGGCCTTGCCGGTCAGGGAGCGGTAAACGTCCTTTGCGAACTTATAGGGGCTGGCCGTCGAGGCTGTGATGATGGGACGGCTGTCGTGTGTCTCGGCAAGATATTTGTCTGCGCAGCAAACGGCGACTGCCGTGTGCGTGTCGCAGAGATAGCCGTGTTCGCTGTGCATTTTGCGTATTGTGGCCGCGGTTTCGTCTTCGTTTGCATAGTAGCCTACGAAATCGCTGCGTATTTTTGCAAGAACCTTAGGTGCGACGGAGTATTTTCCCTCGTTTTTAAGTGCGAGCATATACTCGGCCGTCAGTTCAGAGCCGCAGGTGAAATAAAGCAGACGCTCGAGGTTGCTTGAAATCAGAATGTCCATCGAAGGCGACATTGTGACGTGAAACTTGCGGTGGCGGTCATAGGTGCCGCTGGTGAGGAAGTCGGTCAGCACGTTGTTTGTGTTCGACGCGCATATGAGCCGTCCGAAGGGAAGTCCGGCGCATTTTGCGATGTAGGCCGCGAGAATATTGCCGAAATTGCCCGTGGGAACGCAGATGTTGACCTCGTCACCCGGCTTCACGGCGCCGGAATTCAGCATGTCGCAGTACGCCGAGACGTAGTAAACTATCTGTGGCGCAAGACGTCCCCAGTTGATGGAGTTAGCGCTTGAGAAGAAATATCCGGCAGAATTCAGCTCTTTTGCCATCTCGGCGTCGCCGAACAGCTGCTTTACGCCGTTCTGTGCGTCGTCGAAATTTCCTTCGATTGCGTATACTCTGACATTTTCGCCGAGCTGGGTCGCCATTTGCAGCTTCTGCACGTGGCTGACGCCGTCGACGGGATAGAACACCGTTATGCGCGTATGCGGAACGTCGCGGTAGCCCTCGAGCGCGGCTTTTCCGGTGTCGCCGGACGTAGCCACGAGAATGTATGCGCACCGCGTTTCTCCGGTTTTGACGAGCGCTCTTGAAAGCAGTCGCGGCATAATCTGAAGCGCCATATCCTTGAAAGCGGCCGTTGGACCGTGCCACAGCTCGAGCAGACGCTGTCCGTTATGTTCGGCAGACAGCGGCGCAGCTCCGCCGGGGAAGGACTCTTCGCGGTAGGCGCTCTGACAGTCGGCAAGCAGCTCGTCGTAGGTGTAATCCGTCAGGAAGCGCGACAGAATATCGGCGGCTCTGTGCGGATAGTCCATGCGGCGCAGGCTGTCAAGGTCGGTAGCACTTATGCGCGGCAGCTCCTCCGGTACATACAGCCCGCCGTCGGCGGCGAGGCCGTTTTTTATCACATACGCCGACTCGAATTCGGCGTTTTGGTCGCTTCGTGTGCTTTTATACAGCATTGTTTGTAGCCTTTCTGGTGTTATTTTATGTTGTTTTCCATGAATGCTTTGGCGTTGCGCCAGAATATTTTTTCAATCAACTCGTCACTGTAATCGGCGCGCGCCATGGCGTCCTGAATCTTCACAAGGTCGCGCACGTTGTGGAAGCCGTCCGGCAGATTGGTGCCGTCGAGATCGCAGCCGAGGCAGACCACATCCTCGCCGCCGAGCGACAGGTAATGGTCGGCGTGGCGCAGAATATCGTCGACTCCGGCTTTTTCGCCCGTCAGATGAGCAGGACAGAGACTTAGGCCGACAATTCCGCCGAGCTTGCGGATAATCTCGAAGTGTACGTCGCGCAGGTTGCGCGAGTGCGGGTAGACCGCGTACGAATTGGAGTGCGACGCAATCGCAGGTTTGCCTGCAGCCACGGCCATCTCAAGAATATCCGATGCCGTCTGTTCGGAGGCGTGCGACACATCAGGGACAATGCCGAGCTCGAAGCACTTTTCGACAACCTGCCGTCCGAAGGCGGTAAGTCCAACTTCGGTATTGTGCGAGCCGCCGATGCAGGTCTCGTCACCCCACATCAAAACAATAAATCTGACGCCTTTTTGATACAGAACATTCAGCTTTGTGATGTCGTTCCGCAAAATTCTCGCGTCCTCAAGGCTCAGAATCATAGCGCCGTGACCACGATTCCACGCGCCCTGAATCTCGCGGCCGTCTGTCAACCACTCGATTCTGTCTGCGTTTGACGCAATCTGGGAGGCCAGGTAGCCGTAAACCTCGTGAAAATGGCAGTAGCCCTCATCGTCTGACAGCTTATGCGGGATGTAGATGGCCATCACCTGGGCGTAATTTTCGTATGTATTCAGCTTGTTAAGTGAAATATTGTGATTATTTTCGACAAGCAGTGTGCGGTCGGCGCATATGCTGAGCGCCGTGTCGCAGTGAAGATCAATCAGCTTCATATCTTAGAATCCCCTTAAAATATTGCACTATCTTATGGCATAGAAAGCGTTCGGAATGTGGTGTACGCGCTTAACGGCGGGCAGTTGCCCCACCGGCGCGGGGTAAAAATAAACCTCGATGACATCAATTCTGGCTGCCATTATGAGATTATTTGATCTCATATAGAAAAATGCAGCCTCTGAAATCAGCTTTTGTTTGTGTTTTGTGACCGCATTCGACGGTCTGCCATAGCGCTGTATGTTTCTTGCGTTGTCGGTGCGCGCCTTGACCTCGACGAATACAAGTTTGTTTTCAATGCGCGCTATAATGTCAATTTCACGGTGGTCATATCGGTAGTTGCGCGTGACGATGGTGTAACCGTTCTTCACCAGATAATCAGCGGCGACATCCTCGCCGTAGCGGCCTATCACCGTGGTTGTCTTGCGCTCGCTCATTTGTCGAGAAAACGTATGAACTGCTTGCGGTGTATCGGAGCCGGGCCGAGCTCGCGCAGCGCGTCCATATGCGCCTTAGTTCCATAGCCCTTGTGCTTGGCGATGCCGTAACCGGGATATTCTGCGTCAAGCTCGAGGCAGATTCTGTCCCGCGTTACCTTGGCGAGTATTGAGGCCGCCGCGATGCTCGGGCTGGTAGCGTCCCCGTGCACGATCGACCGGCCGGGAATAGGGAAGTCTCTGAAAATGTTTCCGTCGACGAGCGCGTAATCAGCGGGCACGCTAAGTCCCATGATGGCGCGCCGCATGGCGAGCAGGGTTGCCTCTAAAATATTATATTCATTAATCTCTTCGACTGACGCGAGCGCGATGCTGTAAGTTACGGCTTCTTTTTTTATCACATCGAACAAAATATCGCGCTTTTTCTCGGTCAGTTTTTTGGAATCGTTAAGTTCTTCGATTACAAGACCGGCCGGGAGTACACAGGCGGCAGCCGCCACGGGGCCGCACAGCGGGCCTCGCCCGGCTTCGTCGACGCCGCATATTACTTTGTATCCCGCGTCGGCCGCGGATGTCTCAAGGGTGTATTCAAGCATGTCGTTGCCTCCACTAATTAATGCAAGCTGTAATCACTTGCTACAAATTAAAGCCATAAGATTGGAGTGAGGTTACTGATTTGTGATCTTATCCGCCGACAAGTGGTCGAGTGTAATTCTTCCGATCTTTCCGGAACGGAATTCGTCGAGCAGGACGGAAACGGTGCGTTCCGTGTCTATTTCGCCGCCGCTGATACGGAAGCCGCGTTTTTTGCCGATAAGCTCGAGGAGCTCCGCATCCGTCAGCTCGGATATTTCGGAGGTGTCGCCGAGCTTGTACCGCGCACACAGCAGCTCGGGATAGTATTTTCTCAGTCTGCGGCAAAGCGCCAGCGCTACGGCTTCGGTGTCGAGAACCACGTCTTTGACAGCACCCGTCGCCGCAAGATTTTCGGCCACGCGGCGGTCGTCAAACTTCGGCCACAATATCCCCGGCATGTCGAGCAGATCGAAGCCTGCGGACGTGGCTATCCATTGCTTGTTGAGAGTCACGCCGGGGCGGTTTTCGACCTTGGCCTTGCCGGCTCCCGAAAGTCTGTTAACAAGCGATGACTTTCCGACGTTGGGGATACCGAGAACCATGGCCTTCAGCTTGCGCCCGGTCATGCCGCGCTCGCGGTAGCGTTCCAGTTTTTCGGCGCATAGCTGTCGCATTGCCGGAGCGATACGCCCGAGCCCGTTGCCGCTGACGCAGTCCGTCGGAATGCAGACGCAATGGTCGGCTGCAAGCAGTTGCGCCCACCCGGCGGTCTGCTCCGGATCGGCCAGGGAGGCCTTGTTCAGCAGTATGATGGACGGCTTCGCCGCCTTCAGCTTGCCGATTTCCGGATTACGTGAACTGTACGGAATGCGAGCGTCAAGCAGCTCTATTATTACGTCGATATTTTTTAGATTTTCCTCGATGATACGCCGGGTTTTGGCCATGTGTCCGGGGTACCACTGTATCACATCTGAATGCATAATATCTCCTGATGGTGTGTATTTTGTCGATTTGTGACATCAATTAAACGTTCTGATGTCGGAAAGCGGCATAAAGCGCAGCACAACCTTGCCGAGCACTCTGCGGCTGTCCACAAGACCTATGTCGGCGGAACGGCTGTCTGCGGAGTGGTTGCGGTTGTCGCCCATGACGAACAGTTTGCCCTCCGGCACGTAGGTTTCCAGCACGCCGGAGCGTTTCCAGCGGCCGATGTCTAGGTATTTGTATTCCGATTCATCAATAAGGTCGCTCTCGTCAAAAACGTTGTCCTCGGAAACATAGACGGCGTCGTTGTCAAAATCGATCTTGACATAATGTCCGCCCGTCGCTATAACGCGCTTGACAATGCGCTCGTTGTAGCCCTGGCACGAGGCGTCTGTCTGGTGGAAAACAACAATATCGTATTGCTGCGGCTCGTAAAACATGTCGCTGATTATCAGCTTGTCGCCGTGTATGAGCGTTTTGTTCATAGAC
>CAVIBA010000059.1:0-10698 GCA_963640785.1 Bulleidia sp. | reverse complement strand
TAACTTAACAATTATTTTTTTAACTTTTTGGTCTCACATCATTGACAAATGTACAAAATACCGCGCATGTTTTTATGTCGCAATTTAGCGAACCAGCCGCGCGGCGCGGCCATATAATAATAATGTGGACTTTTACAAACGGAAAGGCAGGTATTAATATAATGTATATATTCAAGCCCTACGACCGCGCACGTGCGGTCAGTTACGCGCGGCGCTGGGCGCTCGACCGCAACCCGCTCTTCTTCAACTTCACCGGTCGCGGCGGCGACTGCACGAATTTTGTTTCGCAGTGCATCCTCGCGGGCGGCTGCGTCATGGACTACACCCCGACGTTCGGGTGGTACTACATCAGCCCGTCCGACCGCGCCCCAGCGTGGACGGGAGTCGAATATTTTTACAACTACATGACAGGCACGGGGGATTTTTCGCCGTCCGTCACGCACGTGGGGCCGTACGGCGATGAAGTCGAGATGTCCGACGCACGCGAAGGGGACGTAATTCAGCTATCCGACGCGGCTGGGGACTTTTACCACTCGCTGCTGATAGTTGACTTCCGCGGCGGCATACCGCTCGTTGCCGCCCACTCGGACGACCACCTCGACCGTCCGCTCACGAGCTACAACTTCTCAGGCATGCGCGTCATCGGCATCCAGGGCTTCCGAGTTGAGACGCCCGACGACGAATGCTTTGAGGGGTTGTATAACGGTACGGCACTGCCGGGGTGAGATGAAGGCGGGGCGTATTGCATATGCCCGTATGCTGAAATAGTTCTTCAGCCGTGGACGGTCTCCGACGTGTTCGAAGTGTACTTTTCTGTTATGCAACAGAAAAGTACACTTCTTAGCGTCCCGCAGACGTTCCGGCGAGTCCCCGCCAAGGCCAAAGAACTTCTCTTAACAGCGCATGGGCATATGCAATAGCCACCCACCCCCGTAATATTCCCCCCTTCCCCCGCATATGATTTACCGAAAATAATATCCGGAGGAAGAGATTATGGAAAAATATATCAAGGGTGAATTCACACCCGGTACCCTCAGAATGCCGGTATGTCAGCGTCAACTCAGCGCGGACGCGTCAGAGGAGCTGACATTGCCCGACTACCAGCCTGCCATCAATCGCCTGCTGCGCGTCACGCCGACGCTGACGCCGCCCGCCCGCTACATCGGCGCGGGCAGAATGGAGCTTTCCGGCAGCGTAAATTACGGCATTCTCTACTCGGGCGAGGACGGCCAGCTCTACACCGCCACACTGCCCGGAACCTACTCCTTTGAGGCCGCGCCCGACGACATCCCCGAGGCCGACCTCAGCGCGGGCGCATGCCTGCTCGCGACAGTCCGTCCCGACAGCGTCACAGGACGCGTCACGGCGCCGCGCCGCCTCAGCCTGCGCACGCGGCTGACCGCCTCCGTCACCTGCCTCGCCGACTGCCACCCCGACGAAATTCTCGAGGGCGAGGTCAACCCCGCCGAGCTGCGTCGGCTGGTCGAGGAGGCCGAGTACGGCGACGCCGTGCACGCCGGGGAGGAGTCCGTCCCGCTCGAGGACGAAATTATCCCCGAGCAGGGCGAGGGCGAGCTGCGCGTCATCGGAGCGGACGGCTGGGTCTTCGTCAACGAGGCGTCTGCTGCGCGCGGGTGCATCGTCTGCCGCGGCGAGTTGGTCACGCGCATACTCACCTGCCGCGAGGGCGGTCAGCCGGGCGTCGAGAGCATAACGCGCCGCCTGCCCTTCGTCCGCGAGCTCGAAGCGCCGCAGGTCTCGCCCGGCTGGGAGTGCCGCGGGTTCGGCAAGTGCCAGTCGCTAAACGTCAGCGTCGGGGACGGGCGGCTGCTGTGCGAGGCGGCCATGTCGCTCGAGGCCGAGGCCTGCCACCGCGAGAGCTTCACATCGACGCGCGACATTTACTCGACCTCCGCTCCCGCCGAGACTTCGCTCACCGAGCGCCGCGTCTGGCTGCCGCTCAAAGCGGTCAACGGCAACTTCAGTCAGAGCGGCGTGTTTGACGCTGCCGAGGTCAAGCTGCCGCCCGACGCCCGCATTATCGACGCCGTCGGCACTGCGAACGCTGACAGCGTGGTCTGCGAGCGCGGGCGCTGCGTCGTCGGCGGCGAGGTTCACTACAACCTTGTCTACCACGACGGCGAGCAGTACGGTGCGGTGGAACTGTCGCAGCCTTTCCGCTACGAGACCGACCTGCCCGGCGGCGTTCCGGACGGCGAGTTGTGCGGCGGGGCCGAGCTTACGGTGCTGTCCTGCCGTCCGCGCATGGATGGCGAGCGCGTATCCGTCGACTGCGAGATAAGTGTGGCGCTCTCGGTCGGGCTCGACACGCGTATCCCCCTGCTGGAGCGCGCGCGTTTCGGCGTTGCGGCTCAGCCGCGTGCAGGCGAGTGTGTGGTCTGCTACCCCGACTCCGGGGACACGCTCTGGAGCGTCGCGCGCCGCTATCTTGCCGACGCCGACGCCATCGCCGCGCAAAACTCGCTCGACGTCCGCACCCCCGACACTCCCGCCTCCCTCGGCGGCGCAAAGTTTTTGATTATTTAGGTATTGGGGCTTTGCCCCAAACCCCACTTAAGAGGCTTTTTCGAGAAAAAGCCCCTTAAGAATCCGCAAAAAGCTTTTCGGAAATGGATTCTGCGAATGGGAACGTTTGCGGGTTGGAGTGAGAAATTTGCTTCCCTTAAAAATTCGCAAAAAGCCTCGCGCAAAAGCTCAAATAAAGCTTCACGAGCGCAAAAGCGCCGCGTCAATGACGCGGCGCTTTGTTTATTTGAGTTTAACGTCGATGTAGATGGGGCTATGGTCGGAGACGTCGAGGGCAGTCTGGGCTATGAGGGTGTTATAATAGCGGACGTCGACGCCGCCGGTCGTGGCGATGTGGTCTATGCACAGCGTGGTGTCGGAGTCGGGGGTGGAGCCGCGCTTGTGCGTGCTTTTGCCCGCACGGTTGATGACGGCGGCCGTATACTTGGGATCCTGCATACCGGTAGCGGCAAGGAAGCCCTTGAAGTCGTCCGACTGCTCGGTCTCGTTATAGTCGCCGGTGGAGAAGATGGGGCAGTTATACTTTGCGTAAAGCTCGTTTATCAGCTGGCCGTTCTCGACCGCCTGCACCTTCTGCATGTGCGCGTTGGACGAGAGATCCCAGTGCGTGCTTGTGACGATAAACGTCGCTCCGTCGGCCTTGCGGCGGAAGTGACCCCAGGTCAGATTGCGCAGTTTGGGGTCGTTGCCGAGCGAATAGACGGTGCAGCCGCTCGCGAGCAACTCGACCTTCTCGGTGTTGTACATCAGCGTCGAGTAATCCGCGCCGCCGGCCGGGATATTGCGCACCGCGAACTCATACGCACCGCCGACGAGCTTATCGAGCGCGCTGTACCACGCCGGCGTCACCTCCTGGAGGCCGACGACGTCGGGCTGGTAGCAGTAGAGAATGGTTGCGAGCTTGGTGTCGCGCCCGGCGATGGGCGGCTTGTCGTTCCAGAGCTCGGCGAGGATGTTGAAGGACATAATGCGCAGGTCGGCGCCCTCTGCGAGCGCGGGATCCTCACCGTCGCTCAGCGTGACGGTTCCCTTCTCGTCGCGGTGGTAGTCGGCCGCGATTCTGACGTCGGGCGTGCAGAGTCCAGAGGCGAAGCTCCCGACAAAATTGTCGACCGCGAGCGCGGTTGCGGAGGCGGTTCCGCCGCCGATGACCAGCTTTTTGCCCTCGACGCGGATGGTGAATTCGAGTCCGGACATGCTCCCGAGCGGTTTTGTCTCAGTGCGGCGGCTCTCGCCGACGAGAATTTCGCAATCCTGCGCGGCAGTGGCGTCGGTGACGGCGTCAAGCGTTATGTCGCACAGCTTTTTGACGGCCTTGATAAGCGTCCCGGCGGCGTTTTCGGCGTAGCTGTCGCCCGCGGCGTAGACCACGCGGTAGCCCGCAAGCGGATTGGACGCACCGAACAGCTCGGTCTTACCTGCGGTGTGTGTGTAATCTGATTTCATGGTAATGACGGTCCGGTCTCCTTTCTTCTCCGCCTTGAGCAGTTCGGAGGTGAAATATTCGCCCGCGAGCTTGAGATTTTCGATGTTGCAGGCGGCGATGACGATTTTGTTTCCGACCTTGCGGATGGCATAGTCCTCGCTGCCGAGCGTGGCAAGCACCTCAGCGGTCTCGGGACGGTTGGTGTAGCCGAAGAGTATTTCGCGCGCCTCGGGGTCGGGCTCGGTGCCGCGCTTCTGCCAGTCGGTACCGATGCGGACAGCCGCGCCGAGCAGCTCGGACAGCCGGTTTTTGAGCTCGACGGTCATATCGCGCATAGACGAGGGCACATCCTCGGCGCGCACGATGGTGTACGACACGTTCTCATCGAACAGCACCGTGCCGCCCGCGGGATCGGAGGCATCGGAGCCGTCCGAAGGCGTCGTGCCGGCGTCGGTGGGCGTCGTGGTGTCGTCCGCCGTGCCGGGCGTAGTGCAGCCCGCGAGCATGAGCCCAGCGAGGAGCAGACACAGGATTAGACGGGTAAGTTTCATTGATTTATGTATTCCTTTCATTGATAATCGTGATTTATCGTTTGTGAAAAAGAGTTCTTTGGCCTTGGCAGGCGCACGCCGGAACGTCGGCGGGACGTGTTCGAAGTGTACTTTTCTGTTATGCAACAGAAAAGTACCAAAAGAGTGCACCAACGGGGAAGAACCTACGGTTCTTCCCCTCTGGACACCCCCAACTCCCTTGATGGATTGGTGGTGGCGCACGCTGGCCTCATTAGCGCGCGCATCCGGCATCACGCCTTTCGGTGACGCACGCCCTGTCCCCGCTCGGACTCGCCGGAGGGGTTCTGAAGGCGTTTGCTCTAAACTTATAGGGACGTCTTTTGAGGTCGACCAGTGCGTGCGTGCGGATGGCAGCTTATAGGGGTGAGGCTTGGGTTAGGCAGGTTTGAAAAAGTTAGCTTTGCTCTGATTGGTGCGCCGTTTCCGCTCATTTTTCCGCCTAATTAGCCTTCATGAGCGGCGGAGCCGCAATATGATGGCGCGCATAGAGAGGCGTGAGCTATCGGTTCTATCAAACTTTATCTGAGCGGTGAAGCGATTTTTGAAAACTTCATCCCGAGAACCATTTGTACCGCAGACGCTCCCACCGGGACGCACTTCAGGCCGCCGGGGCGGGGCGTCCAATGGTTAGCCTGCCCAGCCCCATCATACCGGTGCACATACCGGCGAGTATGAACGCGGACGCAGTGAGCTTCCCGAAAGGCGTCTTTCCGCCGGATGCTGACTTCAGTAAGGGTGATTCCGTCCCCATAAAGCATCACGGGAGTGGGGGAGTCCAGAGGGGGCGAACCGTAGGTTCGTCCCCTTTGGGGCGATTCTTTTGGTACTTTTCTGCTCGCGGCAGAAAAGTACAGTTCTTAACGTCCCACGGACGTTCCGGCGAGTACACTTCTCCACCGTCGGAGAACTATCCGGCGAGCCATCCTCGGGGTACAAAACTAACTTTTCAGCATACGAGCATATGCAATAGCCCTCACTTCCCCGCTCTGCGGAACACCTCCCCCACCGACCGGCAGGAGAAGTCAGGAGAGTACGGCGCTACAATGTCCGCCGACTCGCCGTTCGAATAGACAACCTTCACATACGCCGTCGCGGAGTAGCTCACGTCGCGCTCGGAGGGCGATATGGCCTCGGTGTCGCCGCTGAAGGCGTAGTAGCCGCCCGCGCCCGCCGACTGCCGCCACGCAACGGCAACAGTCCTGCGATACGCCACCGTCCGCGCCTCAAGCTCGGCCGGGGAAAGCGTGCCAAGCCGCCCGTCCTTGGACGTCCCCTCGGGTGTCTGACATATGATAAGTCCGCAGCTCACACGCCCGCCCGACAGCCTGCGCAGCTCCTCGTAGCCGTCGTAGCCGACGATGCCGTTGAACCGCAGCGCCGAAACCTCGCCGAGCTTTACCGACGCGCCGTACCGCATGCCGATGCTGACGAAAACCGCCCGCACCGCGGCGTCGGACGTCAGCGTCAGCGACGCACCCGCCGGGAGCAGCTGCCCGTCCGCGTCCGTGCCGGATGTCGGGCATGTACCGGTTGCCGAGCCCGTGCCGCCGCTGACCGCCCAACCGGCGAACATAAGCGTCATGCCGGGCGCGGTGTCGGGGCGCGACGCGGGGGCCGCCGGGAGCACAAACACGCCGCCGGACACCGCCTCGAGCTGCCGCTCGGACGTGCCGTCATTCACCGTCACGCGCAGTGCGCGCGCGCTGACACTCACCGGAATCTCGGCGACGAGATAATAGCGGCAGTTGTTGTTGGCCGCGTCGTCGGCGTCGAAGCGGACGCGCCCGCGGATCGCTAGCGTGTAGCTGCCCTCGCCGAGCGCGCCT
Source organism: Bulleidia sp. (assembly GCA_963640785.1). Taxonomy (GTDB): domain Bacteria; phylum Bacillota; class Clostridia; order Oscillospirales; family CAG-272; genus UMGS1002. Next base: position 4,327 of record CAVIBA010000059.1, on the reverse strand, counting down.
ATCGGGACCTCGGCGTCGAACATGTTGGGCACATCCGCCGCGAGACAGGCGGCAAACTCCGGCTCGGCGGCGCTCATCGTGCCGTCGTGCCGCCCGCGCATGGCGACCCACGCGCCGCCGTCAATGCTGTACTCGAACGCCTCGGGCACGGCGGAGTGCAGCGACGTGCCGCTGACATTCAGTGTCCCGCCCACCGCGCACCGCACAGAATAGGAGCGGACGTAGGTGTTCACCGCCTCGGAGCCGTCGGTGTACATGGAGAGATGGCTGCGGCTGCTGTATTTCGACGTCGAGACGGCGTAATAGGCACACTCGCCGCCCGCCGGGTCGGGGCAGCGCTCGGGCATACCGCTGTAAACCGGAATGACAAACGTAAACGGGCAGTCAAGGCAGTCGCCCGCCGCAAGCGCCGTGTAGCTGTTGCGCGCCTCGGACAGCGCCGCGCCGATGTTCTGCATGTACTGCCCCCAGAAGTTGCGCGAGCCGCCGCCCGACGACTTCGAGCGGTTGTCGACGTTCCACTTCTGAAGGTAAAGCGTGTTCTGATAATTGCCTATGTATGACTTGGCCAGCTTGTACGCGCCGCCGTAGATTGACTTCCAGCGCGTGTCCCACGAGGGTGAGCCGCCCCACTTTTCCGCCAAGTCCGGCGTGCCGGACTTGGCCTCCTTCATGGCTCCGAGCAGTATCGCAAAGCGTCCAGTGCCTGCGGCGCCTATGTTGTAGAAGTTGTAGAGCCCGTTGTAGCCCTTGAGCTCTGACTCGCTGTGCCCCGCCGCGGGCGCGTAGACTATGCCGCCGTCCTCGGTCTGAATGTGGTTGGAGTAGTAATACCACAGCCGCTCGCCCGTCTCGCCGCTTATCTGCGCGCCGCGGCCGCCGCCCTGCTCCTGACGCGCGCGGGAGGCCAGGTGTATGGGGTTGAGCCCCAGCTCGCGGCCGACCTCGTAGAAATATTCGGCATATGTCTTGCCGTTCTCGAGGCGCGCGCCCTCCATGAACGTCCCCACGAGCGCCGTCTCGACCTGCGATATTTTCACGCTGTCGCGGAAACGCAGATCCTCAAACTGAAAAATGTCCTTCTCGTTGAGAAAATTGCGCGGATCCATGAAGTAGCGCACCGCGTCCGCCGACGCCTGATACCAGCCGGAGTCATATGGCGTCGTGTTGGTGGCGTGACGGTAGGGCTTGAACTGCGCGCTTGCCGAGACGAGCGAGCGCTTGGGGCTGTCGTCGGTCTCCATGTGTATGCAATAGTCCCAGGTGTACTTTGAGTTGAGTCCCGTCACCATGAGCGGCTCGAAGCTCCACTCGGGATGGAGCAGGTGAAGCTCGTACAGCCCCTCGATATAGGACTCCGGAAAGCCCTGTGCCCGCAGCACCGCGCGGTAATCGTCCGCGGTGTTATCCTGCGCCACGGCGTCAGGTACCGGCAGGCAGACGACCGCAAGCAGCGCCGCCGCGGCCAGCATCAGCGCCGACAGCGCCCGGAAAAACGTGTGCCGTTTGTACTCTCGCCTCATTTTATCTCTCCTCCGTTTTAACGTGAATTCATGCTTTTCTCAAAAACTCCTGATTTCACCTCTGAGAGATGAAATCATTTCACAAAATTATATCATATTCCCGTTCTGGTTTCAATATGTCCTCCGGATTTTTTGGCAAATCTATTTACAACCGGGAGGCATATGTGGTATAATTTTGACACAGGAGGACCTCAATTTGTCAATATATATGTATCGCCTTAACAAAACTAACACATAATACGGAGAACCGGAAAATGAAGCTATGTAAAAAACTGTTACTAATCACACTCGTGCTGCTGATGTCTGTTATCATCGTTCCGATAACGGCGTCGGCGGTTGACCCAATGTACACACCCTCCGAGCCCTACCGCGGCAGTCAGTACTACGCGCAGCTCAAGTTCGTCACGCTGACGGGCGACCAGCGCACCGACGTCGTGCTCGTGGCGCTGTCCCAGCTCGGCTACCACGAGGGCGACAGCGACGCCGACATGCACGGCGGCTCAAACGGAACGCGCGACTTCGTCGAGTACAACCGCCTTTTCGGCAAGGTTGACAACAACCAAGGCAACGGCGTCAGCTACGGCTACTACTGGTGCTGCGCCTTCGCGACCTGGTGCACCCGCCAGGCAGGCGTGTCCGCCGCCGTCGTCAAAACTGAGATCTCCTGCACGCGGCTCATCACCTGGCTGCGCTCCAACTCTACATACCACAAGCGCACGAGCGGCTACACGCCCCAGACGGGAGACCTCATCTTCTTCCAGTCCAACAGCAACGCCGCCGAGTACACCGCCTCGCACATAGGCATCGTCATGTACGTTGACGGCGACACCGTCTACACCGTCGAGGGCAACACCGACAACTCAGGCGCAAAGAATCTCGGCGACCGCGTCTGCGTCAAGAACTACAAGCTCTCGAGCACCTACATAGTCGGCTACGGCGTCCCCGCCTACACCACCGACAAGTCGGTCGCGGTCGATTTCTCGAAGAAAATTCCCGGTACATATTTCATCACCGTCACCTCCTCTGACCTCAACGTCCGCTCCGGCCCCGGCACTGCCAACGACATAATCGGCTCCGTCAGCTATGGCGACAAGGTCACTGTCAGCGAGGTCACGGCCAACGGCTGGGGCAAGATACGCATCGGCGGCAGGGACGGCTGGATTCATCTCGGCTACGCTCAGTACATGCCCACGGCGCGTTACACTATCAGCTTCGACACCAACGGCGGCTCGCCCGACGTCCCCACACAGCCCAAGGCTGACGGCCGTCCCGCGACGCTGACCTCGGCAACGCCCGAGCGCGCAGGCTACAACTTCGTCGGCTGGGCGACCACAAAGAACGCCACCACCGCCGAGTACCTGCCCGGCGACGCCTACAACATCGACGGCGACACGACGCTCTACGCGGTCTGGTCGGTCGGCGAGTTCAAAATCAGCTTTTACAACGGCGACGTCATGCTGCAATCCGGGTTCTACCCGCACGGCGTGCTCGTCACGCTGCCCGCCGCCCCCACCAAGGACGCGGACAACTACTACACCTACACCTTCGCCGGTTGGGACACCAACAATGACGGCAAGGTCGACGTCGCGCCCGACGGCCGCGTCACGGCCAACGACGACATAGTCTGCCGCGCGGTGTTCAACAAGCGCTTTATCGACTACACCATAACCTTCATGGGACGCGGCGGCACCGTCATCTCCACCGCGACCTACCACTACGGCGACCTCGTCAAGGTTCCCGAGGTGCCGTCCGTCATCGAGGGGCAGTACAACTACGTGTTCGACGGCTGGGAGCCCGAGTTCTCCGCCAACGTCAAGGGCAACGCGACCTACACGGCGCTCTACAAGGCCGAGGCGGCGCGCTTCACCGTCAAGTTCGTTGACGGCGACGGCAAGATAATGTCCGAGGCCGAGTACGGCTACGGCGACCTCGTCAAGGTTCCCGAGACCACGCCCACCAAGTCCCCCGACCTGATCTACACCTACACCTTCACCGACTGGGACAAGCCGCTCGGCATGGTGACCGAGAGCACAACCTACACGGCGCAGTTCAAGGGTGAGTACATCGACTACACCGTCCGCTTCCTCGGCGACGACGGGAGCGAGCTTGAGGTGCTGAAGTGCCACTACGGCGACATTCCCAAGCCCTCCGCCGACATCGACACCGCCAAGGCGGCCGACGACGTCTGCGAGTACACCTTCACCGGCTGGGATCACGAGATAGTCGGTGTCACGGGCGACACCGAGTACAGGGCGCAGTACACGTCGGTCAAGCGCGTCTACACCGTCACCTTCTTCGGCGACGACAGCGTGGTATACAAGACGGCCGAGTACGGCTACGGCGACAAGCTCGAGATTCCGGCGGCTCCCGCCAAGTCGGGCTACGAATTCACCGGCTGGATGCCCGAGCTGACCGGGTCGACGACGGTGAGCGGCAACATGAAGTTCACTGCGACCTACAAGCAGTCCGCCGAGCCGTCGACGACGACTCCGCACACGCCCGACCCCGGCAAGACCGAGGGCAAGGGTGCATCGGTTGCGATAATTGTTTCGGTAGTTCTTGTCTTACTCGTCGCCGCGGCGTTCATGGCCTTCATGATCGTCAGAAAGGCGAAGATTAAGAAGTAATTTAGGAATTTAATTGGTTTGCGGTTCTCGCAGGGTTTCCTGCGGGAACCGCTTTTTTGCGGGGGTGGAGGCGTATTGCAATAGCCTCCACCCCAAAAGAACTCCCCAATATGTCGACTAACTGTACATTTGTCAATGATGTGAGACCAAAAAGTTAAAAAAATAATTGTTAAGTTA